>NZ_JNJN01000011.1 GCF_000701665.1 Agathobaculum desmolans ATCC 43058
ACTCGATATGAACACAAACGAAATCATTTCTTATGATTTATCTCAAAGTGCCAATATGGAACAGATCCAGAGAATGTTGGCCGGTGCCTTTGCGAAGTTTCCCTCTGTAGATGGCCTGATCTTTCACTCTGATCAAGGGTGGCAGTACCAGCACGTGTACTTCAGGCAGGCACTTAAAGATCACAAAATCATTCAATCCATGTCAAGGAAGGGTAACTGTTACGACAATTGCATCATGGAGACCTTCTTTGGACGGATGAAAAACGAGATGTTCTACGGGCATGAAAAAGAGTATTCCTCTTTTGAAACGTTTGCTAAGGCTGTTGACACCTACATAAATTACTACAACAACGAAAGAATCCAAGCGAAAACAAAATGGATGCCTCCCGCAAAATTCAGAGAGGCATCCATGTGCACCTAATTCAATTTTTAATGTGTCCAGAATCCTGGGTACATATCATAGCACCGAGCTGGTATTTGCGGCGGCTTGCCTGCTTTTTCTCTGCCTCCTCCGCGCAACGCCGTTCGATTTTCTGCTTGCGTTCGGCGGCATCCAGTTTCTTCTGCGCTTGCTTTGTACGCTCCTCAACGGTAACCATTGTAATCGAATCTCCTTTTTGTTGTTTCTGAGTATCCGAGATAACCGGATACGCCCCGACCTCCTGCATGAGTCTGTTTGCGGAAATCTTGCACACCCGCGCAAAGCCGTACGGCGACAGTAGAAGCACATCCTTCAACGTCGCCAGCTCATGCGGCTGAACAATGCGCTCACAAACCTCAGAAGTCTGCATGCTGTACCCGCATTTGTGCATCTCGGTGTCAAGCTGCTTGCTGACAGCATGATGACAATATAGGTCTGTGCCCATCGCATCACTGAAAAAACGTTGGGTTTCAGGATCGTTGACACGCAGCACTGCTTGGTATTGACAGTTGTCAAGTATGACTTTACGCTCGACCGAACCGTAATGCTGATCGATTTGCGCGATGCTCTGTACAAAGAGCGCGATGTTAACCTGCTTGCTCCGCAACGTGGACAGGGCATGTGTTATCATCTCCATCCGTCCGAAGCGAGCGAACTCGTCCATCATCAGCAAAAGCCGCGAATTTACCTCTGCCCCTCGGGTGCCCTGCTCCGGTCGGCACTCCAAATAATGGAACAGCTGGGCATACATCAGATTGATCACGCCTGCCCATTGCTCCAACTTGTGCTCTGGGATGTGCAGAAAAATTTGGAAGTCCCGAATCGCATCCCAACTGAAATAGTTTGCTGTCTCGCTCTCTCCGCGCAGCGCGTGGCTGATCAGCGGATCGATCGCGAGAATCATCAGGGCATTCCGCAAACCGCGATCAACGCATGCGAGTGTCTCTTCCTTCAGCTCCGCCGTCTCGCCGAGCAGCATGCGGACGCGAACGTCGCCGTTTACCTTAAGCGAGATCAAAAGCTCAGATAAGGGCTGTGAAAGAATATAACAAATAGTTTCGCTGAAACTGAGTCCGTGCGTAAAGCCGTGCAACAGAGCGGCAGCAAACACCGCCTGCTCACTCTCGCGCCAAAAGGGCTGCGGATCCTGCAGTTTCAACGGCATGATTGCACGCACGATATCCCAAATGTTGCTGATCAGGTTACTGTCGCTGTCATCACGCAGCAGTGCGAATGGGTCGTAGCCGGGTTCGGATGTATTTTCCGGATTGAATACAATGCACGGGCGGTCGACCATACCGCGGCGTAACAGTCGTCGATAGTGGCGTGACAGCTCACCTTTTATATCCGTTACGACGATCGGTCTGCGCCAAGTTTGCAGCGTCGGCATTGCAATGCCGGTGCTTTTACCGCTGCCGCTGCCGCCAACAATCAAGATATGACCGTCAGCACCTTCCGGCAATCCGACGATGCAGGATTCGTCAGCGCCACCGAAGAATACGGCGGAGGTTCCGTATTTAAGCCGCAGTTCCTGCGGAACCTGCGGTTCAAACGCCTTGCCGCGAACGCTCTTGCCAAACTTTGCGTCGATCGCACCGCGCCGCTTCTGGCGGTCGTATGGTGTGATTTTCGCAATAAATTCCGTTTTTTTCTTACTCATAGAAGCTCTCTCGCTTTCTTGGGGATTGTTTTGACCGGTCATCACAATTAGCATAAACGACAAATGCGAAACGTGACGGGACAAAAATAGAACCGAGCTGGATTGCGAGAAGCTGTCGTGCTTGTTATAATGGAATGGCAAATATTAGAGAACGGAGAAGACGATATGCAATATAAAGAATACTCCAATCAAGACTTGCTTGCGCGGGCAGAGCGCTTTTACTGGGATATTCAGCCGTTAAAAGATGCGCTGGACAAAGACCCGTCTTTTTTCCTGAATCCAGAAATCCTGCGTGACTTGATGCTTAATTATTGCAGCGGAGAGACATTTCAGGCATTTACTATTGAGGAAAAGTTGGATGATTTCTTTCAGAATCTGTTTCGACGAATTCATCGAACGAGTAATGAAATGCAGCTCTGTTTCGATATTGCGCCGCAAACAGATGAGGTTTGCAAATTTTTAACGTTATGTAATTATTTACATACCAGAAAATCAATACAAGGTATGCCAATCGTGGATTTTGTGCTACAAGAAAGCGGCATGAATTTCAGTGACCCTGATTCGCCATTTTATGGTTTGCCTAGTCTTGTCGAAAATGAGACGGAGAAGGTCAAAAAGATTCGTATGCGTATATTATCTAAAAGGGAAGTATATATCAAGAATATAAAACGGAATTCCATGTCGAAGGATTCTATCTATGAATGGAGTTTTATGTATAAAATAGAAAACGAACCCGAACTGGCTGATACCTATAAAAGAATGCATAATTTATATAATGATATCTGTTGCGTGCATCGGTTACCCCCTGAAAAAGTGTCTGCAGAAAAAGTGTGTACAGCATATAAGAAATTTGCATCCAAGCTCAAAAAGCTGTCTTACGAAAAGGTTGCTGCACTGCAAAGGGCGACTATAGAGCATATTTGTGCCAACAAGGATTACTATGGAATCAACCTGTATCGTTTTGAGCGAACCATGCGGGCATGCATCCTGTCGAGAGAAATCGAACGCTTGGAAAGCTGCGCTGAAAGCAAAAATAAGGGTTCCCTTTTGCAAAAGTTCACTCTGTTAAGTGATGTAAGTTTCCCCAGCATATATGAGGAATTGTATAAGCTGCCATACCGAAAATTAATCCGATATGCAAGCGTTTTTTCTAACTATATTGCAAGCACTTCGGTAATCGCTTGCTTGATTTTAGATGAGTTAATCGAACAGAATCTTTTTGGAGAGCAGAGCGAGTGGAAAGAACTGTTTCGCACCACTATTAATAAATTGGCAGAAACCGTACTCTACAATCCAGAAAAGATAGAGTTTCCTAACGGCGAGGGCGCGGAAAATAGTTTCCGTCAAATATTGAATTCGTCTGTCATTTGGGAACTTGCTCCAATTATGCCGAACCCATAAGGGTTATTCATGCACTCGCCGATAGAATGTGTTCGGCTTGAGTCCCGTCTTTCGCATGGCCTCCCTCGCTGTGATCTCGCCACGCCGCCAACGGGTAACGACAGCCTCGAAATTATCTGGCAGGGGGAGCGGCTTGCGGCCGGTGTATTTGCCCTGCTGCTTGGCAATCGCTATGCCTTCTCGCTGGCGCTGTAAAATGTACTCCCGCTCGAGCTCGGCGACAGCGGCAAACACAGTCAGCATAAACTTGCCGGTTGGGGTGGTCGTGTCAATCGCTTCCTTCTTCGAGACGAACTCGACCTCCTTGGCGGTCAGTTGCTCGACAAGTTCCAGCAGGTCGCGGGTATTGCGGGCGAAGCGGCTGATGGATTCAACGATCACCGTATCCCCTCTGCGGACATATTGCATCATGCGCTGCAGCTCCGGACGGTCGGTATTTTTTCCACTTGCTTTATCGAGAAATATCTCGTCCACGTTAAGCTCGCGCAGCAGTGTCTGCTGCCGAGCGGGGTTCTGTTCCTCCGTACTGACGCGGATATAGCCGATTTTCATTCAATTCTTCCTTTCCGCTGAAAAAGTTGGTATACTACTAATATAAAGGATGTGAGCGATATGGTATCAATACAGCAAACTCTGTCCGAAGCACTAGACAACATCGCAATGTCCTGCCAGATGGAAGGACTGGAACTCACACCAGAGATTCGTGCGCTGTGTCTATCTGTGATGAACGGCAGCGTCAGCCTTCAGGACAGTCTGCACCAGTTGAATACAAAATATAGTTGAGGTGATGGGCAGGGATGGCTTACAGTATTACGCCAGCAGCGGATGATTGCTATCCGGGCACCAGTGTGTTGATCAACAAATTGGACATCAAGGATCAGAAACAATTGGACGAAAACGAAACGCTGATCACATCGGTCAAGATACTGCAAATCGAGATGAATCCAATCACAGTAGAACCGGATTTCGCATATCTAAAACAGCTGCACCGCATATTATTTCATGAGCTCTATAGTTGGGCAGGAGAGGTGCGTACTATCAATATCAGTAAGATGCGCACTGCATTCTGCCCTGCAGATCAGATTGAAAAAACATCGCAGGCCATTTTTGAACGGCTGCAGGCTTATCACTATTTTCGCGATCTGCCGCGTGATCAGTTGGTTGTGGAGCTGGCCGATCTATATGACTCCCTCAATTATCTACATCCGTTCCGGGAAGGCAATGGCCGGGTACAGCGATTGTACTTCCGTCGGCTGGCACAGTGGAGTGGTCATAACTTGAACTTTGCCGCCGTAGACAGCGATCGAATGATGATTGCCACAATTCGCGCCTCTGCGGGTGTGATGGATGATTTGCGTCAGGTCTTTGACGAGATTTTAGAATGAATATTGCAATAGGGTCGGTACGGATCATGGCACATGTCAAAATCACGAAACCGACCCTATTGCCATACTTTTTACATGTGTCAGTAGGGTACACCCTATTGCACCACAAAACCGGATGTACCTATTCCCTCATCCCGTATATTTTTGCAGAGCAGCAAGGCGTGCCTCTTATGGAAACACGGTGCAGTAGCCAGCTGGTATATCCTCCGGATCATCCTCGTCCAGCAGTTCCCCCAGCACCATGGCAACACCAAGCAGAATCGTTCCCCAGTCCAATGTAATCCCTCCGTTCGTCAGTACGCATACAGCAGTTCCCCCGTCACCTCATGCAGCAGGGGCGGGTCATACAGCATTTCCTCGATCTCCTCCTCCGAACAGCCGTAGTCCAGCAGCGCCTGTATTTCATCCGCCGCTACGCCAAATGCCTTGGCCACCGCGAACAGGTCATCATTGCGCTGCGGCGATTCCTCCGATGCGAACATGCTGTAATACGGCCGATACCGCCACCAGTGCTCATAGGTTGTCCGCGGGATGAAGCTGCCTGTGGTGATACGCCCCCTGCTGTCTATCTTCAAAATATCACCCTCCTCCGGCTCCTGTATACTGCAGGGCGTGCCGAAACCAAGCCGCTTTATCGTCCGGGTCAGAATTTCCTTGGTGGACGCATAGAGCAAATACCCGTCATAGCGGAAGATGCAGAGCGGGTTGTCGCCCTTGACAATCCAGATGCTGTCTTCCGCATCCAGCACCGTAAACACAAAAGTGCCCTCAACTGCTTCAGCCATTTCCTTCAGGCCGGCAAAGTTGAGGGCGTTTTGTTTTTCCATGAGCTGTACAGCTACATAGCTGTCCGTCTCCACACTCGTTTCAGGCAGGCTTTCTGCTAATTTCAGCATCCGGTCGTTCCACAGCACACCGTTGTGGGCAAGGGCGAAGGACTTTCCATTGGCCTTCCCTATAAAGGGATGATTGTTCTGGTTGTGCTTCTCGCTGCCCTGTGTGGTCATCCGGGTGTGCCCCATCACCGCCTGCACACCGTTGGGGATGCGCAACCGCAGTTTGTGTGCCGGCAGCGGGCGTTTGTAGATCCGCATACGGCCTGAGAAATTATAGGCAATGCCGGTGGCATCCGTGCCCCGCACTTCACATTCTCGGGCAAGCGTGTTCAGAATCCGGTTTTTCTGTCTGGTCGTGAGCACATGGCTGTAGTCTATCAATCCAAATAAGCTGCACATATTCAGTCCTCCCCGCCGCAGGCCATACAAACCGCTTCATTGACATACAGCCGCCGTTCCTTGAGATATTGGATCAGCTCCGGCTCACGGATCCGATCCAGAAAGTCAAACCAGCTCATATCCTGTACATCGGTATCGGACATGGAAACAGCCACTTCGCAGAGGTGATCTACCAACTGCAAGGTGGCTGTCAGGGTATTCAGTTTCAGTGTGCCGCGGAACAGACGCAGCTCCACCGTATCTGCATTGGTCAGATTTACTGCGGTATACCGTCCGGCACAGGAGTTCTTCGCATGGTCGATCTGCTCCTTGGGGCAGAGCTTCATGCCGTATCGCGCCGCCCAGCGGTTGAGCTGATACTGTGTCCGGCGGCTGAACCGCAGCAGCTCCGGCCAGAACTTCTCTACAAAGAAGACCAGACGGGCAATCCCGGCCTCCTGCGCTTCGTACGTGCAACCGAAGGCCATGCGGGAGATATGGACATGTAAACCGCAGGTACCGGCGGAATGGCTCTGGTAATCCATCTGCCGGGCGGTATCCAGCACTGCTCCCCATGGCATTTCGTGCAGATGATAGTCCAGCGTCATGGGATGTGTCACGAGCTCCAAGCCGTCATCCAGACTGCCGTCTGTCTTGATGTACAGGTTCTCCGCCTGCCGGTTGGCGACCCGCAGCAGGCGTTCGGCATGGGAAGTGCATTGCCCGCCGTTATCAATCTCAAGCTCCACACCGAACTTGCGCAGCCCTTTGCCGTGGAATACCAGATCCGGAGTGTAGTTGTAATCATGGATCACCGCATCATCACGCACATCATCATAGCAATCCCGGCAGAGGTATTCCTCCCCGAATTCACAGACATCCGAATTGTGGATCAGCACACCGCAGCGGTCACAGCGGGTATAGTGGTGGTCATAGCAGTACCGGCACAGGGAATGGTGGCCGTCCCCAGCATCGGATTCGATATAAAACCGACCTCCGCATTCATCGCAGATAAACGTCAGCCGCTCCGCGCACGGCTGGCACAGCCGGTCTCCCTCTGCCAATACGGCTTCTTCGAGCGGGAATACTTCCCCGCAGTGATTACAGATATAGGTCGTTTGCATGATTTGTTCCTCCTGCTTGGCAATTTTCAGTATCATACGCCAGATCAAACAGGATGTTCGCTTTCTTCCTGTTCCAGCATCATCACGGTTTCTGTTTCACCAAACCGAACAACGATCACTGTATGAATCGGCTTATCCACTGGAAATACAACGACGTTTTCATAGGCGGGATAGGTTTGCGTATGGCGGATGCGCTGCATCCCGTTTTCCTCAGACAGCTCGAACATCTGCCGTGTGCCATGCTGTACGTTCATATCTCCGATTGCATACCATAGGAGATAGGGAACCCACTCCGGCAATTCTTTCGCTATTCGGTCTGAAATAAATACATTTTTCATGTCATGCGCCTCTTTCGCAATAAAAATACCCGCTGGAATCATCCAGCGGGTTCACTATTATAGTTTATATCTCCTTGCGAATGCAGTTCAGATCTGCCCGAGTAGCCAGCGGGCATCCACATTCAAAATCTCGGAAAGAGCTTTTAATTCGATATCGGATACAGGGCGCTTTTGCCCTTCCAATAGGGAGAGAGCGGGCAGGCTGATGTCCACACCCACAACCTGCATACGGGCGAGCAAGTCTTTTTGCAGGATCCCCTGTGCTGTGCGAGCCTCTGTCACCCGCGCCCCGATAATATTTCGATTTCCCAATGAAAGCTTCCGTTTGTTCAATAACCTCACCTACATATACTATTTTTCTATCAGTATATGCAAATTTGGTATTGCTAATTTTGGTAATACCAATTATAATAAAAATAGAACCATTGAAATACAATTTATTCACGAATAGGAGGGATATCTCATGTTTTTATCTCAACTATCCACACAGCAGAAATATAACTTTTTAGACCTTGCTGTTTGTGCTGCTTTGTCCAATGATGTATTCATTGAAGCAGAAAAAGGAGTGATTCAACAATATTGTGTGGAAATGCAGATTGATAACTGGAAGATGGCAGAAAAACCGGATCTAGAGCAAGTGCTACTCCAAATATCTTCTAATGCAACCGAACAGGAGAAGCGAGTTATTGCCTTGGAATGTCTGGCACTTCTACTTATTGACGGCGACTATGATGAAAAAGAGCAGTGTTTTGCGGAAAAGTTATTTCAATCCTTGTCCATTTCACATGATGAACAAGAAAAATTTCTTTCACTGCTAAAACAATATTTGGAGTGCTGTATGTTGCTTTCCAAAGCAGTCAAGCTTTCTTGAATGATGCGAGTATTCCCCTGCAATCAATGCGGTCAATGCTGCCGGCATATTCCAGATCAGCCGCAATATCAGATGTTAGATCGAGGAGATGGCATCTGTCGATACTTGAATCTTTCGACCAACCTTTGTACCATCTATCCAACTCGCCCACTGGTGTGCAATGTTGATGCGATGTATGATGCCTATTTTAAAACAATCTATACAAAAGACAAATTTTATAAATTGAATCAACAAGCATGTGAAAAATTGAAAAGTATGGGAGGAAATTAACTATGATTCCAATTTTGGTTGCAGGCATATCTGCTATCGGTTCCGCTATCGGCACTGCTGCAGCGGCAGTGGGTACGGCGGCAACAGCTCTAGGAACGGCAGCTGCAGGAGTGGCGGCAGCTGCAGCACCTGTAGTAGCCGCCGCCACTCCTGCAGCAGCAGTTGTTGGAGCAGCGGCCGTTAGTATAAAAGCTGTTTATGAAGTAGGTAAGGACGAAGGGCACATGGAGGGGTATTGTAAGTCATCCCGGGAATATGAGAAGAAATTTAGCCAGCAGGCCGCACAATTTGCGAAAGAGAAAGACAATATTATCAAGACTGCCAAGGCCAGTGCAGCGCAAAAGGACGAACTCCTTAAGAAGTGCCTTGATTATATTGCGCAGTTAGAAAAGGAGAAATCTGAGCTTCAGGCGCAGAATAAGACTCTTTCTACTGAAAAGCAAGAGCTTCTTAAACAACTATATATGATGCGTTTTGACATCGAGGCCGCTTAACAAGCGTGAGGCAGTATATGGAATATGAATCATTAACAAATGAGTTTCAAAGATTACAGCAGGCTGATGAAATCGTATTTCACAAAGCTGAAACTCGTATGGATACGTTGATCCGGGAATCTCATCGCGTAGCTGATGTGGCGCATAATGCAGAACAGGTTCTGCATGAGCTGAACGATCAGTTTTCGAAACAAACTGGCTTGACAAAACCCGATATTGTTATACTGCTTATAGCTGTTGGCTTACAAATTGCGCGGCAATGTCTGTTGACGAAGTTCCCGCAGCGCATGGACGATCAAACCGCCGCAAAGGCAACACACGGCCATATTGAAGAGCATTCCAATCGACAGCACAGATACTATGCACCATCTCTGAATGAGATCATAACCAACCCTGTGCCCTTTGACGCATTTGATAATTCAAATGGCGCACTTCGGGGCGGTGGCAAAATGGGGCATCGTGTTACTGCGATTGGACATGATCCCCTGCTGGGTCTTATCTTTGGAACAGCTAATATCGCAACAGCTACTTTGACGACCAATGATTTTCGGTCCTTTCATATCGGTACCAATACTTCCGGTAGAGATTTTTTCAAATGCAATGCACGTACCGACCTTGTACTGAGCCGAACGGGCGAAAAACTCATGCATAGCGGTAGTAGCGGCAAACGGATCGTTGGAGCTTCCTTGCTCAAGGAGATCATCCATCTGAAGACTGATCTGAATACCAAACACAGTTTGCCGCTGCCCGGTCTTACCATGTGCCCAAACCTTGCCAATGAGCTGGCAAGCTATGGATTGGACATGGCTAATGTCGTTACCATTGGAAAACAAGTTACGTTTGCCGCATTGATCAATACGTTGGTCGCAATGTTTCATCGTGCGCTTTTTGATGGAAATGACAGGATGGAGAAAAAGTTGTACGAAGTTAGAACCCGAAAAATTTTGTGTTATTCTAATCTGATCGCATCGTCGGCCAATTTGGTTGGCGTTGCTTTCACAAATAATGTGGCTATGTTAGATTTAGGTGGGATTGCAGTAGCAATTTATCGTTTGATCTCAGATATGAAATTCATTCGCCAAGTAAAGTATGAATTTGTCTTCGGCAGTTTCCATCAAATGATTCAAGGTGAAGATTTGGAACTGCCGCCATATGATTATAGCGATATTCTTGCATCTATTTAACCGCTTGCGAGGATTTCCGAAACTGGGTATTGGGTGGGCTTGTCACTATACTTCTTCTATGTGCAGAGGTATGATGCTGCATTCTATTATACTGTTTTCGGTATTTTGATCATCGAGACAATTCGCAAAATACTTAGCTGAATACTGCTATTCCAGCGTAGACCGCTAAATCGAAGAAATGCAACACATCCCTATCTCCTCAAGCTTTCTCAACAGTTTAATAAACTCGGATTTCTTAATTCTGCAATTTTTCCGGACGACTGCAAGTAACACGCAGTCGTTCGCTTTTTTTGCGATACGGCGCAGTTTCTTTTTCGTCTTTTCGAGATATCTGGAAGCGTTAATACGATTCAGATGTTCTGGGAGTGAAACAGGGGCGCAGTGTATCAGATACGACCGATGCAGAAATTTACGCTGCAGTTTTTCAACCTGAGAACCAAGCTCGATAAGCTGACATTCCCATTTCTTTGACTTGGAAATATTAGCGATTTTAAACCTTCTAAACCGTAATTCCAGCCGAAGAATATTCTCATCAATGGAAATCTGATGGCGGCTCCTGAGTTCATATGATTTATCATAAACCGAGAAAGCACAGCTTTTAGACTTGTTTTCAATCGTCCACGAATGATTATTGGCCAGTTTGGAGTTTATATCAGAATCTGAATGCTTTCCAAACGAAACTTCGCTATAGTGGGGGAGAGAATAGGATTTTTTAAAAATTTCCAGTCGCTCGCGAACATCAGCCCCACGTTCATAATATAGATTACAGGTTAAATCACGGCGTGAGAGCTTGAACGTCTTCAGTCGTTCCCATACGCCGATTGAGTCAAGAATTTCTCGCAGGCAATACTTTAACTGCTGCACTGATTTTTATCCCCTAGAAATAGCGTGGTCGGCTGATATGCACCAGTGAGCAAAGATGACGGATTGATGATTAGCACAAGCCAACACGGATGTGAAACTGACTGACGTAGATGAATCTCAACGCCAATACCCTTGTACCGTGCAGACGGTTATTAGGACATCCATCAACTGTTTCTGGTTCACAGAAATTGTAAGATTCAAGAAGTATTCCTCCCTATATTGTAGAGTAGTAGTTTTTAGTAACATCTCCGAGGGCATGTAACTGCAATAAATATAGCAAAGACGATGGACAAAATATGTCTACTGCCTGTATGAGATGATTTGCCTGTGATTCATTGCGGCATACTATTTCCACTTCCAGTAAGTGAGCTCTATGCAAACTGCCTGCCGATCCACGTTGCACAGGATTTCCGTCAAGCTGGGCATGCGGGCAGCAGCATATCCCTTCCGAAGCGGTATAGGGCTGAAACCAAGTTTTTCGAATTTACCGAGCAGATCCGTGGTGGCGAACCCTTGTTTTTCCATCTGTACAAAAGCAGCATCAATCGTCTGTTTGCGTTGCATCTGGTTTAGCAGGAGCAGCATCCGTTCACGGGTTGCCGCTTTGAATCCAGAATGCTCAATCTGTTCCTGCGCGGCATCATAAGAGAGATACGCTATATCCGGATAGCATTTTTGCACCAACTTTACGATCCTCGTTTTGCTTTCCTGCATCAGTAGCCACAGGATATCCAGTGGATCGTCTGTCCCGGCAGCACCTTCGATCGATTTGAGTTTCCCGCGGCTATAGTGCACCTCGATCCGCAGAACACTGTCCGGGAGATCATCATATGCAACCGCAAGGCCGTTTTCATCCATCTGATAGGTCTTATCATAGATGACCAACTCCTGTGAATTGCAGGCAATCCGAATGTAATGTTTGTTGTACTGGTTCGCTTTTTTCTTATCGCGATGCTGATAGAACTTGCGCTCGTATTTTTTAGGTGTGGCAGTCTTTCTCAGCAGGCGAACCAGCTCGCGGAAGGCTTTCTTGTTGCTGCAGCGGATATTTGTGCACAGATCCACGCGGGAAAGATAATAGCGTCGAATATCGTGCTCGAACGGTGACCTTCGGAACAGATGCTGGAATGTCTTTTCCAGCAGTACGATGCTCTCCTCCTCCGGCGGGAGGATGCCGAGATAGACGTTTTGCAGACAGATCAGCTTACGCGGGTTGATGATCATGCGGATAAAGTGCGTGGTTTTTCCTTCGCTGGTATCGTTCTGCTCCAATCTAATCCGGATTCCAGCGTCTGCATACCGTATACAGATGTAACAGCCGTTCTTTCCGTCCGGATAGATCCAGTTACTGTGTTCCTCGTACAGAATATGCCTGATCTGTTTCCATTCGGATTTGCTGAGCTTCATGGATAGCTCAAACGTGTGGATGGAGAAACCATCTGGTTCTAATGCGATTTCCACCTGCTTGTGCTTCCGAACTTTTTTACTTTTAGCCATAGAAAAACCTCCTGACAAATTGGATTTATTTCAATGTCAAAAGGCTTGTGAAAAAATATGCCCCCTGTTTTCGGATTAACATGGGTATAGGGCACTGTAAAATTATCAGAGGGCAGGGTATATGAAGGAGATGCTGGATGTTCAATAGGCTATCTCTTAACAGGCACCACAAAAACACGTTTATTTATCACGCTGAGAAATTTGCAATTCCGAAGAAATGTGCTATAATATGCGTGTTAAATGATATAAAAGTTCGCATCCATCTGTTACCCATGCACATGGAAAGGCTTTGCTTGCCACAGGCATGTGCACGGCAGAACGCATGATCGAGCTGAAAGGCAACACGCGGCAGATAACCTGCATCCTCCAGCAGGGTGAACAGCGGAAAAAAGATCGCCATCGGCGGCAGCATAACCGAAACCACCGTCGCCAGCACGCGCCACATGCCGTCGGTCAGCATGGCCACCAGCGCCGGCGGCAGACCGAGCGCCGTCAACCCGACGGCCAGCGGCTCGGTCAAACCAAGCAGATGGGTGCTCAGCCACTCGCTTGGCACATTGGCGCCCGACAATGTGATGTAAAAAACCAGTGCCAGCAGCGCCAGCATGCACGGTATCCCCCATCGCCTGCTGAGCACGATCCGGTCAATGCGGCGGTCACGCGCATCCGCCCCCGCCGGCGTACGCACACAGGTCAGCGCAATCTCCTCCGCCCGCAGCGCGGTGGCAGCCGTCAGCAGATCATCCACCTGCCCGGCCGACATACCATCCGGCAGCTGCTGCGGCAAAGCGGCCAATGCTTCGGCGCGGGGCAGTCCGCTGCGCTGTACCGCTGCTTCGATCTCCTCCGGATACCGGATCGCTGCGGTCTGCCCGGCCGGGCCATCCCGCAGCATACCGCCAACGGCCTGTGTCAGCTCCCGCAGACCGCGCCGTTTTCGTGCCGCGCAGGGCACGACCGGAATGCCCAGCTCCCGCTCTAACGCAGGCACATCAATATGAATATGCTTTTTGCGCGCTTCATCCATCAGGTTGAGACACAGCACGACCCGAGGCGTCCATTCCAATACCTGCAGCACCAAAATGAGGTTACGCTCCAAACAGGTCGCATCTGCTACCAGCACGGTTACATCCGCCTGCCCGGATGCCACAAAGTCCCGCGCGATGCGTTCCTCCTCCGAACGGGTGCGCAGCGAGTAAGTGCCCGGCAGGTCGACCAGCGTCATCGCCGTATCACCGCACCGCATCCGCCCATACGCCCCGGCTACGGTTTTTCCGCTCCAGTTTCCGGTATGCTGCCGCCCACCCGTTAACGCGTTGAAAACAGTCGATTTTCCGACGTTGGGATTGCCCGCCAGCGCGATGACCGGCATCTGCCCCGCCTTCAAGCCTGCACCCCCACTTCGATCAGACGGGCATCCGCCGCACGCAGCGCGATCACCGCACCGCGGATGCGGTAGGCGGTCGGATCACCGGAAGCGGCACGCTGGATGCACTGCACCCGCGTATCCGCAACCAAACCGAGATCCTGCAGGCGGCGCCGCATCCCGCCGGCTGCCCGCATGCGGCACACCCGTGCCTCTGCGCCTTCCGGCAGAGCGGAAAGCGGGCAAATGGTTTGATAATTCATGCTATCAGTCCTTACTGGTGTTTCTGATGATTGCCGCGCGCCGCAAAATGGGCGGGCGGCTGCTTCATGCTATGCAGCGGCAGGCGGCTGCGTGTTTTTTCTTCTTGCCTCCATATCAAAACAGGCCCCTCCGGGATCGGTCAAATCCACCCGGAAGGGCCTGTTCTGTCCGGCTGATATGCCGCCGGTTCAATCCGTATTCTGCGCACAGACGATTGAAATATCCGTGCTGATCAAATCACTTTCTGGCGAGCGTCCCTGCTGCAGCAGATCACACAGCAGCGTCAGCGGCTGGTATCCCTGCCGGTACAGATCCTGCGTCACGGTCAGGTCAAGCGATCCCTCTCGCAGCATCTGCCGGCGCCGCTCGGACATATCATGCGCAATAATGCGCAGGCGGCCGGTCATGCCTGCAGCCCGCACGGCATCCACGCAGCCGGTCACGCTGCGGTTTGCCATATAGATCGCCCGCAGCCCCGGCATCGTGCGGATCGCCTCGGTCACGCGGTTAAAGGTCAGGCGATAGTTATTATAGGTTTCGATCACTTCAATCTGTGAAGCTGCAAATCCCTTTGCTGCCATATGGCGGCAAAAACCATCCAAACGGGTGCGGTGCCCGTTATATTCCAGATTGCCCGCCATCGCAAGCACCTGTGCATCCGCCGGAATGCATTTACTGAGCAGCTCCGCTGCAATCCGCCCGCTTTTGGCATAATCCTGCCCGATAAAGCACAGCCGCCGGCTGTTCGGCAGATCCGAGTTGAATGTGATGCAGGGGATCCCCTGCTCTGCCAGCTCGTTGACCTTGGCCTCTATCGAAACATCCTCCAGCGCACACAGGGCGATCCCCTGTGCGCCCCATCCAAGCAGCTCGTCCAGCAGCTCGATCGCCTCGACCGGCAGATCGGTCTCACACATACATACGCGGATCTCCGCATGGCGTTCTGCCAGCGCAGCGCGCGCAGACTGAATCCCGCGGGAGACCTCTGCGTGGAACGGTCCGCCCCAGTTCGGCAGCAAAACGCCCAGCTTAACCGGCGCCAGCGGCAGCGGTCTGCCCGCATCCATGCGGCGGTGCGCCTCCCGCGGGGATAGATAACCGGTTTCGCGGATTGCTGCCATCACCCTCTCGCGCACCTCATCCCGTACATAAGACCGGTTGTTCAGCACCCGGTCTACCGTGCCGCGGGAAACACCGGCCCGCTCCGCCACATCCTGTATGGTAGGACGTTTACTCAAAACAATCACCTGCCTGCTTATTGCTTGTTATAGTATAACACAGATTGTGTGCTTTGTGTGTTAAAATTCATTCCGTGCTTTATATGTGCTTTTGCACATATCATTTCTCCCGCCGCGTATCCGTTGCAGTTTTCATTCTAAACCACATAAATCCATCCCATATGCAGCAATTAAATACGATTTTCCATCTATGTATCCGCAAAACGATTGTGAACCCTGCCTAAACGCATGGGCAAAATCTTGTATTCATCACTTTTATACCATTTTTTCGAGTATTTATCCTCATATTATCCATTTTTACTAACATTTGTTTCGCTTAATAACCTTCTTCGTCTCCATTTCTCTATTGATGATCCAGAAAATATCCGCCACCGGGATTGACATTATCACACAGAAAAACTATAATAAGCACATAAAGTGCACAGAGCACTGAAACACACATTATGGAGAGAAGAAGAAAGGAAGTCAGACATGAAAAAGAAGAACCTGTTAGCAGCACTTCTGGCCGGTTCGCTGGCCCTGAGCTTGACCGCCTGCAGCAGCGACACCGCGCCCGAGGGCGATCCGCAGGCCGGCGGCGAGGGCAGCGATCCCTTCCAGGTCAGCATGATCCTGAAAACCAACTCCTCCGAGTTCTGGCGCCTCATCCAGGCCGGCGCAGAAGCCTACGAGAAGGAGCATCCGGATCTTGTCAAGCTGTCCATCAAGGGGCCTCCGTCCGAGACTTCGTATGAAGAGCAGCTCAACATGATCCAGACCGACCTCGGCACCGCTGAGTTCGACGGTTACCTGATCGCTCCGCTGCAGTCCGACGCGGTTGCCAACCAGATCGCCAACACCGATAAGCCGGTTATGGCGTTCGACACCCGCATCGAATCCGACAAGTGCCTGTCCTTCATCGGCACCGGCAACAAGGAAGCCGCCAAGCAGGGCGCTAAGGCCGCTGTTGAAGCCGCCAAGGCTGCCGGCTGGGAAAAGATCCAGTGCATTGAGATCGCCGGCGTACAGGGCGACGCCACCAACACGGCCCGCATGGACGGCTACCGCGAAGGCATCAACGAAGCGGGCGGCGAATTCCTTGATAACGAAGTACAGTATGCAAACGCCACGGCCGACCTTGCCGTAACTGCAATGGAAGGTATTATGGGCAAATTCCCGGACGGCGTTGCCATCATCTGCTCAAACAACGATGATATGGCGATCGCTGCTGCCAGCACCGCAAAAAAGAACCCGGCTTACGCCAACACCATCTTCCTCGGCTTTGACGGCCAGCTTTCCGCCTGCGAAGCCATTGCCAACGGCGAGCTGACCATGAGCGCCGCACAAAACAACTACGATATCGGCTACAAGGCCGTAGAGGAAATGGTCCGCGTACTGCAGGGCGGCGAGCCGAAGGACTTTGTCGATACCGGCACAGAGATCGTAACCAAGGACAATGCCAACGAGCGCATCGAGCGCATGTCCGGTTACCTCAAGTAAGCATCCCGTTTTCTGTCAGCCCGCCGTTATGGCTCCAAACATAACGGCAGACATATGCCCTGCCGCTGCGGCTCCAAACACAGCGGCGGGACAGCACCGGCTCTGCTGCCCGTGCAGACGGCAAAGCCGGTTCACAACTACTCTTTCTCACAAACCTCTCTTAAGCAACCCCTAACCCCAAGCAACGGGCGCCCGCCAGACTCCCGCGGCGGACGCCCGTTCTATATCCAAAACGCAGGCGGGAGCAACACCCAGTGAGCAAGTCCGGCCACATAAGCCGGCAAAAAGGAGACAGTATTATGAAAGTTGGTATTATCGGTGCGGGCCGCATCGGCAAAGTACACGCCAAGAACATTTCCATGTTCGTACCCGAGATGGAGATCAAGACCATCGCCGATCCGTTCATGAACGAACAGACCGAGGCGTTTGCCAAGCAGTGCGGCATTCCGAACTGCACCAAGGACGCAAACGACATCCTGAACGATCCTGAGATCGAGGCTGTTCTCATCTGTTCCTCGACCGACACCCACTCCAAATACATCATCGAGGCAGCGCACGCAGGCAAGCACATCTTCTGCGAAAAGCCCATTGATTACGATCTGGCTAAGGTGCACGAGGCGATCAACGCTGCCAAGGAAGCCGGTGTCAAACTGCAGATCGGCTTCTGCCGCCGCTTTGACCATAACCACCGCGCAGTTTACGATATGGTGCGCGGCGGCAAGGTAGGCAAGGTGAACATCATCAAAATCTCCTCCCGCGACCCGGAGCCGCCCCCGGTATCCTACGTCAAGGTTTCCGGCGGCATCTTCTATGATATGATGATCCACGATTTCGATATGGCACGTTTCCTTGCCGGCAGCGAGGTTACCGAAGTCAATGCCATCGGTTCGGTGCTGGTCGATCCCGGCATCGGCGAAGCCGGTGATGTGGACACCGCACTGGTCACCCTCAAGTTTGAAAACGGCGCGATCGGCGTGATCGACAACAGCCGCAAGGCGGTTTACGGCTACGACCAGCGCGTAGAGGTCTTTGGCTCGGAAGGCTGCGCAGAGGATCAGAACGATACCCCGAACACCGCAGTTCTCTCCACGGCGGACGGCGCTGTGCACGGTGTGGCCTACAAGGTTATGTGGGATCGCTACACCGGCGCATTTGTTGCGGAAATGCAGGCATTTGCCGACGCTGTTGTCAACAACAAGGAAACCCCGGTCACCGGTGAGGACGGCCTGTATCCCGTGCTGATGGCAGCTGCGGCAACCAAGTCCCTCAAGGAAGGCCGCCCGGTCAAGATCTCCGAAATTGAGTAAAAATTTGTGCATTCTGATGGGTTGCTCCCACAGCCCGTCAGGGTGTATGCTGAAATCAAATCATCCATCCCTACGTTCCGTCTGGAGGTAATCAAATTATGGCACTGAGAAAATGCGCATGCATCGACACCCTGTACACCGAGCTGGACTGGCTCGACCGCTTTCAGGCGGCAAAGGACGATGGCTTTGAAGCCGTCGAATTCTGGGACTGGCGCATCCGTGATCTGGATGCGACCCGCGCAGCAGCCGAAAAGGCCGGCATTGCAATTTCCGGCTTTAACGGCGATGCGGACTACTCGCTGGTCGATCCGACCCACAAGGAAAAGTATATCGACTATCTGAAGCAGTCGATCGCTGCGGCGAAAAAGGTGGGCGCGTCCAGCGTGACCATCCACTCCAACGCATTGGGCGAAGGCGGCATTGTGGTTGACCATTACGACAATCTTTCCCACACGGTCAAGCTGTGCTCGATGTACGATATGCTGCTCGAATGCGCGAAGCTTGCAGAAGCGGAAGAGATCAACCTTAATCTGGAGGCGCTCAACATCACGACCGACCACGTTGGCAACTTCCTTGCCACCACGCAGATGGGTGCGGAAATCGTCCGTCTGATCGGCTCGCCGCGGCTCAAGCTGCTGTACGATGTATACCACATGCAGATCAACGAGGGCTGCATCTGCGATACGATCACCAACTATGCAGACTGTTTCGGCCATATCCACGTAGCGGATGCCCCCGGCCGCCACGAGCCGGGCACGGGCGAGATCAACTACACCAAGGTCATCCGTCATCTGGAGGCTTGCGGCTACACCGGCCGCGTTGGCTACGAGCTGTTCCCCTCCACGGATACCAAAACCGCGGTGCAGGCGATCATGACGCACTGCTGATAAAAACAGATCCCTACGGGAAGCTTTCTCTCTCAAAGCAAAAAGTCAGGCACAAAGCCTGACTTTTTTGCTTGTAACAAAGCGGTCCGGAACACGCCATACCGCTTTGTTATAATTTACTTTCGCTTGTCGGTGCGTCCGACAAGATCATCCAAACGTTACCTGATAATAGTCAGCCAATTTCACCGCCAAATCCAGCGACAGGATACGTTCTCCTCGTTCCTATTTAGAATAAAGCGATTGATCGCACAAAAGCATTTCGGCAATCTGTTTTTGCGTCCAATCGGTATCTTCGCGCAAGTCCCGCATTCTAAGATTCATATTTGTTCGACTGACTCGTATCTATCAGTACGGTTCAACAGATAATCAACGCTCACATCATAGAAATCTGCTAAAGCACACAAAATATGCGGCGGAATCATACGCTGTCCACTTTCATAATATGCGTATGTCCGCTGCGACACACCAATTTCTGCGCCAACCTGCGCCTGTGTGAGATCGCGATCTTCCCGTAAATCCCGGATTCGCTGATACCGCTCCATTTCAATCACCAATTGCAGTATATGTCAGAACAATTTGTTCCATTGACTTTTTGAATAAATTGTTCTAAGCTAAACAAAGAGGTGATTTTATGCCGGATTATAAAGAAATGTACCTGACGCTGTTTCGCGCGACCGAACAGGCCGTCAATACGCTGATCCAAGCACAGCGCGCATGTGAAGAGCTGTACATCAATGCACCGGAGTCCGCACTGCGGATCGTCCCGCTGCCGGAACACGCAGATGAAGCGCCCGGCGATCCGGCACCCGAGTGACAAACCGCCGCAGACGTATTCTGTTAACAGGCTGCATCCCTCGCGCAGCAGCACAAATGCACAAACCGTCAGGCCTTTGCCTGACGGTTTTCACTTCTCGCAAGGAAGATACCGGATATCCTACCTTTTATTTTGCCTGCCGTCCGGCGCTCTCTGCCGGCAGCCCCATCTCGCGCCGCAGCCAATACAGCAGCAAGCCGACTGCCGCGCGCTGTTCCCCCGGGGTCAGCGCCCGTCCCGCCGGGATATGATGCCACTTTTCCATGCAGCCCCGGCAGCACAGCGCTGTGGCATGCTGCGCCACAAATACCGGATGCCCGCGCATCGGCGTCTGCTTGCCGTCCTGCGGCGGCGCCGCCGGCGCCAGACGCAGCCGCACGAAATCCGCTGCATGGCTGCGGATGGTATCCCAGCCCTTATCGCAGATATACTGCCGCTCCCGCAGGCTCAGATGAAACCGGCTGCGGAAAGAAGAGCGCGCCAGACGCGTCAAAATGCGGACATACGCCTGCTGCCGTTCCGCCTGATCCATATCTGCTGTCCTCCCTGCTGTTTTTTCTTATCATACCGCGGCAGAGCAGCAAATGCAAGGCGAAAACACCGTATCGCATCCGGACAGCCCGTCCTGTTTACACAAGCGTAATATACTGCTGCGGATCGACTTTTTCATCATTGACATGGATCTCGAAATGCAGATGAGGTCCGGTGGAATTGCCCGTGTTGCCGGACAGCGCGATCCGATCCCCCTTGGCAACCACATCTCCCACCGACACCAGCAGCTCAGAATTGTGTCCATACAACGTTTTATAGCCATTGCGGTGATCCAGAATGATATATTTGCCATATCCGTTGCCGGAATCCTCCGCCACGATCACTTTACCGTGATCCGCCGCATACACCGGCGTCCCCTCTCCCGCCGCCAGATCGACCCCGCTGTGCAGCCGTCCCCAACGCCATTTGAAGCCCGAGGTAAAGGTATAGCTGCTCATCGGCACCAGAAAACTGCCCGTGCCGATGCCGACATTTTTCGTGCCGACCTCAACGATCTCATCGGTTGCATTGCTCAGCACGGTGCGCGCTACGATCGTGCGTCCGTGCTCCTCCCCGTCCACTGTCCGGATCTCCGCGGTAACAACCGCCTCTCCTGCGCAGCCCTCCTGCAAAGTCGCCCGGTAAGTCTGATCCCGCTCGTCATTCTCCCGCGTAACCGTTTCAAACGGGATCTCCTCGTTATACGTGACCGACCGTATCGCCGTCACATCCAGCTGCGGCGCAAGCGATTGATAAAGCGTCCCTAAATCCGAAGCCAGCGCGGTCTGTGCCACCACACGATCTACCCGCACCGGCTGCAAAAATTCCGCATTTTCATCAGTCGCTGTGGTGTACTGCGCCTTGATACGGTCAAGCAGGGTCTGCGCTTCCTCCGCCGTGCGGCATACCCCGGCCCGTTCCCCGTTTACGGAAATGACCGCCAGCGTATCCAGCTCACCGCTTGCCTCCATCAGATCGCGGCGCAGCTCCTCACCGCTCAAAAACTGCGCAGCGGGCGCACGCATCGGCCGCGTTTGCAGTACGACCGGCAGCGTATACTGCGTGCCGGATAACGCGGTGGCGCTTGCCTCCAGCTCCTGCACCGCGGCATCCAGCATCTCTGTCTGCTCCACCAGCCCCAGCGGACGGCCATCCGCCAAAACCAGCGTCCCCCGCTGCATAAACAGCAGCCCCGGCAGCAAAAACAGCGGCACAAATACCGCCAGTGCGCACAGAGCGCGCCGGCGTCCCACTGCAGTGCACCCACTGCGCAGCAGCCCCCAAACCGGCAGCGTACACAGGCGGGTGATCGCCCGGTCGAGCATCAGAACAGCCTGCACCAGCGCATACAGCAGTCCGGAGCAAAGGCCAAAGAAAAAAGCCAACAGGTTTCGCATATCGGTGACGGAAGGGGCACGCCCCTTCCATTCCCTCCTTTCGTGATCCAAAGGTTACATTTCGGTAACACTGGATAGCTTACTCACGCAGGAGGGCGAAGTCATACGAAACCTGTCGGCCGTGTGGCAAATATTTAATTTTTTACCGGTGCGCCGGTAAAATCTGTGGGGAAAAAGCGCAGATCAAGCGGTTTTTGCTGATAATACCGTTCCAGAACCGCGCGCTGCAGCGAAACCGCAAGCGGCACCGCCGCGTCGAACAGATCGCCAAAAGACTCGGTCCGTTCGACCCCATCCGACAGCCACGGGCGGCGCGCCCGGTTCGCACAATCCGCCGCATGCGGCTGTGCAGGGCGGATGAGTGAGGAAGCCAATCCTGCCTTGCCGACCATGCGCTCAAAGCGCTGCAAATGCCCCTTCGCATGGCTGCCGTTGTGCGCCAGATGCAGCACCCGCCGCATATCGTGCAGCGCATGGTATACCGCCGCAGGGGACAGCCGCACGCCGTACACCGTCCGCGCAGCGCGAGCCATGACCCGCGCCAGCACCGTGCACTCCGGTGCGTTCGGATCCAGCAGCCGGTATGCTTCAAAATCCGCCGGAGCGGCCGCGATATAACCCGCGATCATCACACTGTCAATATCACTTTCTACCTGTGCACGGCGCACCGCCGCCGCGTATCCCGGCAGATAAGGCGTAAGCCGGTCAGCCTGCGCACAGATAAAGGCATGCGTTACCCGATCCAGCGCATAATGCGTACAAAACCCGAACACATAGGCGAGCGCCGCCGTATTATGCTCCTGCACCGCAGCTTCACACAGTGCTTCAAACAGCGGTGCGGGCGGTTCGGTATACATACGTTTTGCCAGCCGCCGCACCGGGCTGGGAAATGGCATATGGTACAAGGTAAGCGGATCCGGCCCCTGTGCGCCCCAACGGTACGCCGCAGAAGACATTTCGGCAATATGCGTCACCGTATCCCCCGTTACACGCTGTACCGTTGCCGCAAAAATATGATGGGTAGCAAATGAAGGCATAGCAACTTCTCCTCCACAAACAATTTGAAATCAGACATTATCCTTAGTATACCGTAAAGCAGGGCAAAATGCCAGCGAAAGCCGCGGATTCCGCATACACAAGCCCGCCGCCGTGTCAGCCATAATATTTGAGCCGCCGCTGCGGCTCCACCAGCGCTTCCACAAACGCCGTAGCCGGATGCCGCACCAGCTCCTCCGGTGTATCGCACTGCTGCACTTGCCCCTGATCCATCACGAGCACACGGGTGCCCAGCTTCAGTGCTTCCCCGATATCATGCGTGACAAACAGGATCGTGATCCCGCTTTCCCGATGGATGCGCTGCATTTCCTCCTGCAGCTGCGCACGAGTAATCTCATCCACTGCACCAAACGGCTCATCCATCAGCAGAATCTCCGGACCGGCAGCCAGCGCCCGGGCAATACCCACCCGCTGCCGCTGTCCGCCGGAAAGCGTGCTCGGAAACCGTCCGGCCAGCGCCGGGTCCAGCCCGACCTGCCGCAGCAGCGCAGCTGTTTTTTCCCGGCGCGCCTGTCCTTTCCACCCGTCCATCCCGGCGATCGAAGGTACATAGGCAACATTCTTTTCCACCGTCATGTGCGGAAACAGCCCTACGCTTTGGATGACATAGCCGATCCGCCGCCGCAGGGCAACCGGATCCGCCTGCGCAACATCCTTCCCCTGCACAAGCACCCGTCCGCTGTCCGCACGGGTCAGGCCGTTGACCATCTTCAGCGCGGTCGTTTTGCCGCAGCCCGAGCGGCCGATCACCGTCAAAAATGTGCCGGATTGGATTTCAAGCGAAAAATCCTGCAGCACAGCCTGCCCGCCAAAGGATTTGAATACATGCTCAAAGCAAATGATAGGCTCCATCGCCTTACCCCTCCAGCAAGCCCTTCCCGATCAGGAAATCACGGGCTGCCTTCTGCTCGTCCACGCCTTCCACCTCGACCTGATAGTTAAGGGATGCCATTTCCTTCTCGGAAAGCAGCCCGTCCATCTGCATCAGCGCCTCTTCCAAACCGGGAAATTCCTCCAGCGCCTGCCGCCGCACCACGGTCGAGCAGAAATAATTCACCTGCAGGTGCTTGTCATCCGCCAGCGTCACCAAATCGGTCTCCGGATTGGCAAGCTGGGCGTCGGTCGTGTACGCATTGGTCACGTCGATCTCGCCGCCAGCCAGCGCCTGATATTTTAAGCCGATGTCAATATCCATCACGTTTTGAAATTGCAGGCCGTAGGTGTCACACAGTGCGCCAAAGCCGTCCGCCCGCTCGATATAATCGGGGTTGCCGCCAAAGGTCAGGCTGCCGGCTGCCGCCGCCAGATCACTGGTGTTCTGCAAATTGTACTGCTTCGCAGTGTCGCCGCGCACAGCTACGGTATAGGTGTTGTTAAAGCCGTACAGACCCAGCCAATCCATATCAAATTTTTCCTGATATTCTTTTCGAAGCTGCGCAAACATCTCGTCATCCGCTATCTCCCCGGCCGGATGGTCAAGCACCATCACCCAACCGCTCGAAGTATATTCCGGGTACAGATCAAACGAGCCGCTTTCCATCGCGGGATGGATATTGCTGGTACCGCCGCCCACGCCCTTGGTGATCTCCACCTCATACCCAGCCTGTTCGATCAGCAGCCCCAGCATTTCACCGAGGATATACTGCTCGGTCATGGGTTTGGTGGCGATACGCACCGGCCGTGCGCCGGCATCAGCCGCCGCATTGTTCCCGCCGCAGGCTGTCAGCGAAACCGCAAGCGCCAGCAGCAGTCCGGCAGTAAGCAGTCGTTTTCCATTCTTTTTCATCATCAGGTTCCTTTCTGTTTGAAGTAGCGTTCCAGCGCACCCAACGCCAGATCGCATAAAATAGCCAGCAGGGCAATCAGAATACTACCTGCCGCCGTCATCGCAGGGTTATAAATCGTGATGCCGCGGTAGATGGCAACGCCCAATCCCCCGGCGCCGACAAACGACGCGATGCCGGCCACCGATATGGTCATCACCACCATATTCCGCACGCCTGCCAGAATCACCCCGGCTGCCATCGGCAGCTTGACCCGCAGCAGCGACTGGAGACGGGTGCTGCCCATCCCCTCCGCCGCCTCCAGAATATCCGGATCCAGCGTTGTCAGCCCCACATATGTGTTGCGCACCATGGGCATGATGCCGTAAATCGTCAGCGCGATCACCGCGGTTTCATTTCCGACCCCGCTGAACGGGATCAGAATACCCAGCAGGGAGATCGCAGGGATCGTGTACAGCACATTGCACACCCCCATCACCGGCGGCGCGATCCGGGGATACTGGGCAATGCCGATGCCGATAAGCAGCCCCAAGACACCAGCCAAACCGATCGCCGTCAGTGCCAGCCCCATGTGTGCCGCCAGCAGCTCCGCAAACCAGTCTGCCCGCTCCACATACAGGGTAAAAATATCTTGCAGCAATTCCATGGCGCTTACCGATGCCGGCAGCGCACGTCCGCTGCAATACGATCGATCATCTGTTGTCCGGATTTGCACCGGCCATCTTCTATTCCGGCGTATGCAGCTCTTTGATGACGGAGCTGTGCTGCATACGCACTGTATATATGATTCACAAATTTTTCCTCCTCGCTTGCACTGCTGGCTTTATAGTAACATCATTTCCCACTTTTGAAAAGTACACTTTTTCACTATTATATCAATTTTTTGCTCCACCTTCCAATTTCTGCATTTTATCCATCCAATGCAGCAGCCCGTCCCTGCCGACACAGACAAAATATTTTACCGGAACTTCGCAGTCCCGCATCGCTGGCTATTGAGGAAGCAAATACATTGTGTTATAATAAAAAATACTGTATTGCAACCTTTCCTGCCGGAAAGACTGCACGCGCAGCTATATCCCACCCTGTAAACCCATTAGGGGATACCACCCATCCCCAGTAAATAAAGGAGAGTTAAGACATATGAAACTCGGTATCGTCGGCCTGCCCAATGTGGGCAAGTCCACTTTGTTCAACGCGATCACACAAGCCGGTGCAGAAAGCGCCAATTACCCCTTCTGCACGATCGACCCAAATGTCGGCATGGTAGCAGTTCCGGATGAACGCCTGCAGCCGCTGACCGATCTGTATCACGCCAAAAAGACCACCCCGGCAGTGGTGGAGTTTGTCGATATCGCCGGGCTGGTGCGCGGCGCCTCCAAGGGGGAAGGACTTGGCAACAAGTTCCTGTCCCACATCCGCGAAGTGGATGCGATCGTTCATGTGGTGCGCTGCTTTGAGAATGAAAACATCGTGCACGTAGAAGGCTCGGTCGATCCCGCGCGCGATATCGAAACCATTAACCTCGAGCTGATCCTTGCGGATATCGAACATCTGGAACGCCGCATCGAGCGTACCCGCAAGGCGGCCAAGGCAGATAAAAAGCTGAATCTTGATGTCGAGATCCTCGAATCCCTCAAAGCGCATCTGGAGGAAGGCAAAACCGCCCGCACCTTCGAAGGCTTCGGCGAGGACGAGGATGTTGACCGCGTCATCGGAGAAAGCGACCTGCTTTCTGCCAAAAAGGTGATCTACGCCGCCAATATGGACGAAGCCGGTTTCACCGGAGATGCCGCCGAGAATGCCCGCCTTACTGCGGTGCAGGCCATTGCGGACGCGGAAGGCGCAATGGTGCTGCCCATCTGCGCCAAACTGGAAGAAGACATCGCCGGGATGGACGCAGAAGAAAAGGAGATGTTCCTTTCCGAGCTGGGACTGCATGAATCCGGTCTCGACCGCCTGATCCGCGTGTGCTACGACCTGCTCGGCCTGATGAGCTATCTGACCGCCGGTGAGCAGGAAGTCCGCGCATGGACGATCGAAAAGGGCACCAAGGCGCCGCAGGCCGCCGGTAAAATCCACACCGATTTTGAGCGCGGCTTCATCCGTGCCGAGGTCATCAGCTACCACGATCTGATCGAGCTTGGCTCACTGGCTGCCGCCCGCGAAAAGGGTCTTGTACGCTCGGAAGGCAAAGAATACGTCATGCAGGACGGCGACGTCGTACTGTTCCGTTTTAACGTATAAACCGTTCCAAAAAGAAGCTGCCGCAGAATGAATACACATTCTGCGGCAGCTTTTTTGCATTTTTTCGCTCACAGCATGCGCAGACGCTGCAAAAACTCCTGATTCTCGGTTTTCTCACATATCCCATCAATACCAGAGGAAATCACCCAAACCGCCATCCCGCGGCGAGCACAGGTGACCAGCATATCGATAATCATATCATGATAAGCGGATTCCTGCCCTGCAAACGGAAAAAAACAGATCAGCAGCCGCGGATTGAGCAGGTACCACTTGTAATAAGAAAAGCGCAGCCGCTCCGGCAGTGTCCACGCCGACAGCGGACACTGCAGCATTTCCCGGCTGAACCAATGCGATGCCTCCTGTAAAATCGTCTCCGTGACCCGCCGGCGCACAATGTGCTGCCCTGCCTTGGGCAGCAGCCCAATACACAGATTATCCAGCGCGGTCAAGTCATCAAACAACACCCCATACGGACGGTCGGGCCGCTCGATCTGGATGCCGATGCGAGTACCGGTCAGCCGCATCAGATCCCGGTAGGCATAGGCCTTCCCATCCAAACGAAATACGCCACGCACCCAACTCTGTCCGTCCAAAAAGCAATCCCGTATGCGGGAAACCGTGTTGTAGTTTTCATCCCGCAGCAGCGCGATCTCCCCGCTGCGGATCTGAAATGTCAGCGGAGGCAGCCCCGGAAAGGTCAGTCCCGCCGCATCCACCACGACCCGCTCATCGCACGGGACGGCCGGGCGTTCCGCACCGCTGCGGCGGTGCTCCCAGCCGAGGATCTCGAACAGACGGCCGTCATATTCATCCGGATAAAGGCGGTAACAGGTGCAGCGATCCCGGATCACATCGATCCGTCCGGCATACCGATAAAGAAACT
This sequence comes from Agathobaculum desmolans ATCC 43058, assembly GCF_000701665.1. GTDB lineage: Bacteria > Bacillota > Clostridia > Oscillospirales > Butyricicoccaceae > Agathobaculum > Agathobaculum desmolans. The sequence continues at coordinate 27,974 of NZ_JNJN01000011.1, forward strand.
CCTCACTCATGTCACACAGCAGCACCGCCGTCCCCTGTCCGAGCAATAGCTGCACGCAGTGCATCAGCCGATCCAGATCACGGCGGCGCAGGATTTCGGTAAACCGGTCAAGCACCAGCAGCTCCATGCCGCAAAACCATGCGCGGAACACCGCCAGCCGGTAATAATCCAGCAAGGAGAGCCCGGTCAGCTTGGCCTGCCAGGGAATACTCAACTCCATCTGCTGCAGCATCCGCGTGGTTTCCGGCGCACGAAGCCGCATCTCCGCCTGCCGCCGCTGCCGCCAGGGAAGCGGTTTGCCGAGTGCCATAACAAAATCCCACGCGATCAGCTCCTTGGAGACAAAACGCGATCGATCCGCAACCATGCAGTGCTGTTCGATCCAATGCGTCATCTCGATCGAACCGGCGCGCTGCCCACATACAAATATTCGTCCGCCGGTCACATGCGAAATCCCTTTGAAAATATCCAGATACGCGGTACCCGATGTAAGATGCTCATCCACATAAACGCCGATGCATTCGCCGCGCGAGATCGAAAGCTCAAAGCGGCACTCGCTGCCGTTATTTTGAAACCGGCCGTTTTCCACCCGGATGAGTTCTTCTTTCATACTCCGTCACTCCTCCTGCGTTAGCAACGGCATGGTAACACAGCATTCCGTGCCAACCCCCACCGCACTGAAAATGTGCAGGCCGTAATCTTCCCCGAACATCAAACGGATACGGCTGTTGACATTGCGCAGCGCGATGCCGCCGTGCGAATGCAGAGGCGCCGCGCCGGTCTCGCCGGAAAACTGTGCGTTCAGCTGTGCAACCTGTTCCTCCGGAATGCCCATTCCGTTATCCCGCACACGCAGAAACAGGGTACGGTCGCTGTTTTCCACAATGACCCGCACCGTGCCCTGCCCGATCCGTCCTTCCAGCCCATGTATTACCGCATTTTCCACCAGCGGCTGCAAAATCAGTTTGGGCATGCGTGCCTCGAGCAGCTCCTCGTTTTCCATTTCCAATTCCATGGTCAGCTTATCGCCAAACCGACAGCGCTGGATGGTAAAATAGTTTTCCGCATTATCCAGCTCATCGGAAAACGTCACATATTCCTGCACATTTGAAATCGTATAGCGGAAAAAGGTCGCCAGCGCCTCGGTCGTCTCGGCAATTTCTTCCTGATCGGCCAGAAGTGCATCCGCCCGGATAGCTTCCAGCGCATTATACAAAAAATGCGGATTGATCTGGTTTTGCAGCGCCAGATATTCTGCCTGCTTTTGCTGCAGGCGGGTGATCTCCTCCCCGTGCAGGCGCTCTTCCAGATCGGCAAAAAACGCCTGCAGCTCGGATTGCGCGCTCCAGTCCGCCTGCAGAACCGCCTCCGGGTTTTTATCACTGCGGTAACGGCGCATCAGCCGCCGCAGCTTCCAGCAGGTTTTCAGCCACATGGTACACCACCTACCTGTACAGCTTTTTATAATCCGAAGGGCTTACCCCTGTGTTCTTCTTGAACAGCCGGGAAAAATATTTCAAATCCCGATAACCGACCCGCTCTGCCACATCCTGCACGGAAAGCGCATCGCGGCACAGCAGCTCCTTGGATTTATTGATCCGCAGCTCGGTTAAATAATCCATAAAGTTTTGACCGGTTTCTTTTTTGAACAACGCGGAAAAATAGGTAGCGTTAAACCCCACCGCACTGCTTACATCCTCCAAGCGGAGCGCTTCCTGATAATGCTGCTGCATATACCGCTTGGCTTCCAGGATCGGCCGCGCCTCCCGCCGGGACTGCTCCTCCAACAGCTGCCCAGCCTGCTTCAGGATATCGTCCCGCAGCAGATGCAGGATATCCTGCGGGCTGCCGCACCGCCAAAACTGCTCTTCCATCCGACCGGCCAGCTCCTCCGCCACGGGGCCGTTTTGCTGCATACCATACACTGCCGCCGCCAACACCTGACGAAACCAATCCTCAATCATCTGTCCGTTCAGCGGCTCCTGCTGCAGCAGCTCGTGGCAGCTATCCTCGATCTCCTGCTGCAGGCGGTCGCGATCCAGATACTCCCCGGCCTCCTGTATCCGTTTTTTCCGTGCGGCATCCAACTGGAACCGCACGGCATATGCGGGTGGTTCACTCTCCGCATCCCGCCACGGCTGGGGGCGGCAGAGCCGGTCTCGGCACAGCCAAAGCGCCTCGCGCAAAGAATCCGCCAGCTGTTCCGGACAAGTCCTGCGGCTTCCCAGACACACGGTGCTGCGGATCTCGCGGAACAGGTCGCGCTGCTTTTCGATCTCCTTACGGATCTTGGTAAAACACCGCCGGATCTCCACCGGCTGATAGGATGGCACACTCAGCACCACCGCCACACCTTCCCGCTGCACCGCAGCAGCATACCGTCCGGTCACCCCCTGCACCTCGCGCCGGACAATCTCCAGCGTATGCTGCATCAGCAGCCGGTATCCGTCCGGATACATCCTGCTGTCGGTCATATCCGGTTTGACCAGCGCCGCAAAGCACTGATTCCCGTCCAGCCGCAGGCCGAACAGTTCCTCTGCCTGCGCAGCATCCATAAACGGCTGTCGCCGGTCCGCTGCCCGGCGCAGTGCAGCGAGCATCTGTTCTTGCCGCCGCTCACCGCTCTGCTGCAATTCCAGTTCTACCGCCGCTTCCTCACCCAGCTTGGCTTTGAGGCGCAGCAGAATGCCCTCCAATTCCTCCTGTTTGAGCGGCTTGAGCAGATAATCCTCCACACCGTATTTAATCGCATTCTGCGCATATTCAAACTGGCGGTATCCGCTGATCACGATACAGTGCAGCCGCGGCTGCACCTGTTTGGCCCGGCGGATCAGGTCGATCCCGTCGCAGCCGGGCATACGGATATCCGTGATCAGCAGCTGCGGCTGCAGCTCCTGCACCATCTCCAACGCCCGCAGGCCGTCGTTTGCAGTACCGACGATCTCGTAGCCCAGCTTATCCCAGTCGATCAGCTTGCGCATCAGCAGAATGATTTTATTTTCGTCGTCCGCTAAAACGACCTTTACCATATTTCATACCCCCGGTGGCTGTTATGCCGGATAAGAAAAGGGAAAACGTCACCGTTTTCCCTTTTCCCCTATTCATAATAACATGTTTCGGATGGTTTGCCAACCGGCTGCCGCCGCGGCAAACGAATCAAATCACTCGTAATCCGCCAGATTGTTCGCGTCGATCCAGGTATTGTCGGTGATGATCTCGGTAGTTTCGAGCTTGCCGCCGTCGAGCAGCGTTACCGCCGCTTCGATGCCGTTGGCAGCCATATCCGCGCCGTTCTGCGAAACCGTACCGGTGATGCGGCCGTCCTTGATGGCCTCAAAGCCGTCCGGCGTGCCGTCAACGCCCGCGATCACGATGCCGCTGTTTGCACCGGCTGCGTTGCCTGCGCCAACCGCCATGCCGTCGTTCTGGCAAACGATCGCGTCCAGATCATACGCAGAGAGCCAGCTCTCCACGGTAGCCTGTGCCTGTGCCGTATCCCACTGGCAGTCTGCCGGAGCAACCACCTGCTTGATATCCGGGTAGTTCTTGAGCACGTTCTCATAGCCTTCCATGCGCTGCAGGCCGCCTGCGTCGCCGGACGGACCGGTCAGGATGGCGATATTGCCCTTGCCGCCGAGCAGTTCAGCAACCTGCTGCATCTCGGTTTCACCGGCCTTGACGTTGTTGCCATAGGAAACCGCGGAAATACCGCAGTTCTGCCAATCCGTGCAGGCAGATACGATGTTGATCATCACAACACCGGCGTCAGCCGCGCTCTTGGCTGCGTCACGCAGGCCGTCCGGATCGACCGGCTCAAACAGGATCGCCTCGTAGCCTTCGGAGACGCACTGCTCGATCTGCGAGATCTGGGTCGCCGCATCCTGATCTGCGCTCAGGATGGTCAGCTCTACGCCCATTTCCTTTGCCTTGGCTTCCGCCGCCTCAGCGATCGCGATCTGGAATGCATTGGTCTGGTGCTGAGCGATCAGCGCGATCTTGTGCGCACCGCCAGCCGACGCATCGTCGCCGCCGTCGGCAGCACCGCCCTCATCCGCCGGCTTGCTGCCGCATGCCGTCATGGTCAGTGCCATCGCGCCGGCCATCAGCATAGCCAAAAATCTTTTCTTACTCATCGTTTCTTCCTCCTTAAAGAAGCTTTCTATGTCAGGGCGAGCAGCCGGAAACAGCCGTTCCCCCGTAACACCATGATAATCGGTTTAATCCTTTTTGCGTTTGCCCTTGACATCGATCAAAACAGCCAGCACAATGATTGCGCCCTTGACGATCTTCTGCCAGTGGGACGATACGCCCATGATATCCAAACCGTTGGCGATGACCGTGATCAGCAGGCAGCCGACCACAACACCCCACGGCTTGCCGACACCGCCCGACATGGAAACACCACCGACAACGCAGGCTGTAATCGCATCCATCTCGTAGCTTTCCGCTGCGGTCGGCTGTCCGATCGTGACGCGCGAGGTCATCAGGAAGCCGCACAGGCCGGCCAGCAGGCCCGCAATGGAAAAGGTGGAAATGCGGATCAGCGTGGTATTGATACCGGAAACGCGCGCCGCCTGCAAATTACCGCCACAGGCATAGACCCGGCGGCCGTAAACGGTTTTCGCCAGCACAAACGAGCAGATCGCAATGACGATGACCAAAAATACCGCAAGCATCGGCACACCGAAGAACGACTGCGCGGCAACCGCACGATATTCCTGACTGATGCCGGTAACCGGCTTGCCGTTGCACAGCAGCAGCGCCAGTCCGCGCACCGCCGTCATGGTGCCGAGCGTCATGATGAACGGCGGCAGATCGCCGATCGATACACCCACGCCGTTGATCACGCCAACCGCCAAACCAGCCAGCATGGCAATAACCAGCGGTACGATCAGCGGATACTGACCCTGTCCCAGCAGCGCGGCAACAATGCCGGTAAATGCCACCGTAGAGCCGACCGACATATCAAACCCGCCCGCAATGATGACAAACATCATGCCGAAAGACAGGATGCCATTGATGGACGCCTGTTTGAGAATATTGACCAGGTTGCTCGGCTGGATGAAGCTCGGCTTCAAACAGGTCAGCACAATCACCAGCGCGATAAAAATCACGAAGATGAAGTATTCGCTGATCAGCGACTTTACACTTTTCTTCTGTTTCATATGTACCCCTTCCTTTATACCTCGATTGCAGAGGCCAGCGTCATGATACGCTCCTGCGTGAATTCATCGCGTGCAACCTCGCCGGAGAGATTGCCCTCACACATGACCATAATGCGGTCGCACACGCCCATCAGCTCCGGGATCTCGGACGAGATCATCACGACCGCCTTGCCCTGCTGCACCAGCTTGCCGAGCAGCAGGTAAATATCGCGCTTGGCGCCAACGTCGATGCCGCGGGTCGGTTCATCCAAAATGATAATGTCCGGATCGTTCAGCAGCCACTTGGCAATAACGACCTTCTGCTGGTTGCCGCCGGACAGGTTGCCGACGATCTGATCGCCGGAAGGCGTTTTGATATTCAGCTTTTCGATATACTCCTGCGATGCGCTGCGCGCCTTGTTTTTGTTGTACAGGCCGCCCGTCAGCAGCTTTTCGATTGCTACCATGGCGATATTGTCATTAACGCTGCCGCTCAGGTTCAGGCCGGTGACCTTACGGTCCTCGGTAATCAGTGCAACGCCCTCCTTGATGATATCCTTGGGCGAATGTACCTGTACCCGCTTGCCCTTGACAAAAATCTCACCTTCGGACAGCTTGTGCATGCCGAAAATACCTTCGACCAGCTCGCTGCGTCCCGCGCCGACCAGTCCGCCGATGCCGAGGATCTCGCCCTTGCGGACCGCAAAACTCACACCCTTGACCTTGTTGTCTTCGCGCACAATATTTTTCGCTTCGAACACCACATCGCCGATCTCAGCTTCGAGCTTAGGGAACACATCGGTGATCTCACGGCCAACCATCATCTTAATGAGCTGTGCCTCATCCATATCCTTGGTATCGCCCGAACCGATATATTGTCCGTCCCGGTAGACGCTGACGCGATCGCAGATCGAAAAAATCTCATCCATACGATGCGAGATATAAATCACCGCTACGCCCTGCGCCGTCAGCCGGCGGATGTGGCCAAATAACAGCTCAACTTCACGGTCGGTGATGGCGGCTGTCGGTTCGTCCATAATGATAACCTTTGCATTCAGCGAAATCGCCTTGATGATCTCGATCAGCTGGCACTGGGCAACGGTCAGGTTGCGCAGCCGCTCTTTAGGCGAAACATGCAGGCCGCATTCCGCAATCAGGCGCTGTGCCTCCTGTATCTCCGCTTTGGTATCCACCAACCCGTTTTTCTTCAGCTCTCGTCCGACAAAGATATTCTCAAACACGGTCATATCCAGAATCGGATTCAGCTCCTGATGGATCATTGCCACGCCTTGGTCCATCGCTTCCTTCGGACTGGAGGCGCGATAGGGTTTGCCGTCAAACAGGATCTCGCCGCCCTCATCCTTGGTATAGATCCCCATCAGTATCTTCATCAGGGTGGACTTGCCTGCGCCGTTTTCCCCCATCAGCGCATGGACTTCGCCGGGCCTGACCTGTAGCTGCACATGGTCAAGCGCTTTGACACCCGGAAAGGTTTTGCTGATATCTTTCATTTCCAGTATATACTCCATGCTTTGCTTCCCTCCTTGCACTTTCTTCTTTGAGATTATTTTATCAAACTCCTGCCGATTCCAAAAGGGCTATTCTTTACATCAAGGGGGACAAATTCAAGGCGTTTGATAAAAACGTCATTTTCATCAAATACTGAGTGATGCATTTGTATATTTCGCCTGCGCCTCCCCCGTATTTGCGTGCACTTTTGCACGCATTTTCTCCACTGCACCCGACAGTCTTGATCGCCGCCGGACTGCCCGTACCATACAGATACCCCAACCGCCCGGATGATATCCCGCCTTTCGGAAGGTTTTCTGCTGCCGTGTCACATACTGTGCCGCCATTTTACGTCATATAACAAATCAGTGAATACCTGTATCGATACGGCGAAAGAGCACACGCGGCAGCAGGGCGTCCACTGCACTGCGTTCGGCAGCTTGCGAGCCGCTGCACATTACATTGGCTGCGCTGGCCGCAATCGCCAGACGGATGGTATCCGCTTCACTCATGCCCTGCTCCGCTGCAAAGACCAACGCTGCGACCATGCTGTCACCCGCGCCAACCGTACTGCCGACCGGAACGGATATCCCCTCTGCACGGTAAGCGCTGTCCGCGCTGACAAACAAAGCACCATCCCTGCCCATGGAAACAACCACACGCTCCACACCGCCCGCGATCAGCTCCCGCGCGGCAGCCAGCAATTCATCCGCCGTGGTGAGCGTGCGCCCCACCAAACGGGAAAGCTCATGGTCGTTTGGCTTGACCAGATAGGGTTTAGCCGCAAGGCCATGTGCCAACGCCTCCCCATCAGCATCCAGAAAAACCCGTGCCCCGGCAGCACGGCAAGCTGCTGTCCATACACCATAGGTATCTGCCGACGCTCCTTGCGGCAGGCTGCCCGCCAGCACCACCAGATCGCCCGGACAGAGCATCTCCACCAGATCGGCACGCATCCGGTCGAGCACGGCAGATGACACCGTCAGCCCCGGCTCATTCAATTCGGTATTGGTATGATTTTCCGGATCGACTGCCTTGATATTGGTACGTGTCTCCCCCTCGGTAAAAGTGAAGCGTCCCTCGACGCCCAGTTCCTGTATCGCATCCGCGATGCGCCGTCCGGACGCACCGCCCAGCACGCCGACCGCCGTGCTGACACCCCCAAGCTTGGCAAGAGCCTTAGAAACATTCAGTCCCTTGCCGCCCGGATCGATGCGCCAAGCGGTAATACGGTTAACCGTATCCAAAGAAAAATGGGGGATTTCCACGGTTTTATCCAGCGCGGGGTTGAGCGTTACGGTAATAATCAAGTCAAAACCTCCTGCGGTATGTGATATGTTGTATCCGAATGATATCTTTAGCATACTACGAACAACATCTGGTTTCAACTGTTACGCCGTCCTGACCGGCAATTCCTCTTTCCCATTGCAGCAGCCGCATGGCATGCAAACAACGCACCATCGGCGCAGCCGTCCGATCGCTTATGGCAATATTTTCTCCCCCAAATGGCGGGCAGCTTTTGCACAAATGATAAAGACGGGTCTCCGCCCTTGCGAAGACCCGTCTGAGACTGTCAAAAAACTTCGTTTTTCCGACAATCTATGTTTGGACTTCGCCAAACATGAACGAGCAAAAAGTTCCTATGCAGAAACTTTTTCTCTCTCAAAGTATAAAAAGTCAGGCACATGTCCTGACTTTTTATGCATTTACGCTGCAAATGCTGTTTTACGCGCGCTGCCGCGCGTATTATGGGCATCCATATTAACAAAATACTTTTTCGACAAACTGAGACGGGTCTCCGCCCTTGCGAAGACCCGTCTGCTATGATTGCTTAAAAACAGCACTTAATCCTTCAGCGCATTGCCCTTTCCATCAACATTGATCTTGCCAATCAGAAGCAGGATGCCCTCGACAAGACCCCAGATCCCTGAAACAATTGGCCCCATGAAGAAAAGAGCCCAGCCCACGGTTCCAAGCAGCACCTGAATGATCGCCTTCGTGGTGTAGCCAAGGTAAAAGTTGTGGATACCGAGACTACCCAAAAAGATGCCCAGCAGTCCGGCCACCATCTTGGATTTCGATCCTTCTTTTTTGAGCGAACAGCCGCAGCTCAGGCACACATCAGCATTCGCGTTCGTCTCCTTTCCGCAATGCGGACAGAAAGACGTCCCTTTCTCCTTGTCACAGCCACACTTTACACAAACCACCGCATTTTCGTTCATTTCGGTACCGCAATTTCTGCAAAACATTATTATGCCCCCTTGATCCTTATGTTTTCTCTATTTTGATAGCAAAAGAAAACATTCTGCGCACATGAACGCCTGCATCTGCTCTCATTTATTTGATGATACCATTTTTTACACAATTATCAATATGCCAGCTGCATAGGATTTACTGCTTTTTCTCCTTCAAATCGTCCTCCAGATACACGGTTGCAGCCCAAGCAGTGATGAGACCCCCAAGCGGAAACAGCAGGATCGCCCAGTTATTGCCTGCGCTACGTACTGTGCGGCGTTCATATTCTGTATCCGTCACCTTGCTGCCATCTTTATTGTGCTTGATTGTGCCGTCTTCATTATATACGTAGGTAATATCAGTAATATGATTCTCGCGCCGCGTTACAATGCCCGCATTCGGCAGTTGAAAGAAGAAGCCAATATTGCAGGCTGCGCTGATGCCGACAGCCACGATTGCCGCCGTGACCCAGCGCTGATATTTCTTTTTGTGCGCAACTATTTTGCAAATAACAAAAACCGTTACCAAAACGCTGGGAATCAGCAATTTCTGTGCCATCATGCTAAAAGGCAGCGCAAAAATTTGCAGCATATATGTCCCGATGACAAATCCATACAGCGGAACCGCTCCCGGAACGCTTTTCTTTGTTTTGATCTGCTCAATCAGCTTGGATATTGCAAACACCAGCAAAAGAAGGGAAATGATTGTCTTTACAGCTGATGAAACACTCCACACAACTGTCGGCACTTCCATAACCATAAAAAGCAGCGGAACGAAAAACGGCGAGTAAGCATAAAAGCCGATTACAATACCGAGCAAAGCCCATTTCACCGGCATTTTGTTGACCGGATTGCCCTTGACGATGCTTGTCTCTCTCCAGTAGCGGTTTACAGCCCAACTTGTGAGTATTGCTGCAACAGCCAAAAAAAAGAAGAGGTACATCATTTTTATCTTCTCCTTTCTGCTTCACACTGAAATTTAGTTTACGCTTACCCACGCAGCGTTTGTTCCTCTGTTTTCTACCAAATAGCATGGCGTAACGCCAATGCCGATTCCATCATTTTCTGTTTTGACAATGGCAATCGTACCAGCGATTGTTATATCATCATTAATGGAGATAGCCTCCAACAGCTTCGCTGTAAGTGCTTCAGACCATATTTCTGCGTTCTCAACGAGATCCTTCCTTCCCCCTCCGCAAGCGCCTAATGTAAACATTATTGCAAGCGCAAGCATCAATGCGACCATTTTTTCATTTTGTTCACCTCTTTTTGCATATATGATATCCGGAACCTAGTCAAATAGCAATATGCCAGCTGCATAGTTTTTCCATTTGTGTGCATTTCCCGCCCCGAGTGCATCACGAAACGCCAACGCCGCCGGTTCAATTGCGCTTCTTGAGCAGAAAGAATCGCCGAAAAATAAAAAACGCCCCGGCACATCTGCACATCCACAGCGCGTCGGGGAATTTTTTGAAAAATCGATCCATTTTGGAGCCAATCGGCAAAAAAATGCCGTTCTACTTATAAATATCTTGCTCAACTTTCAATGTATGTAAATAAAAAGCACCGAAACCACAAGATTTCGGTACTTCATGGCGGAGAGTCAGGGATTTGAACCCTGGAGACGCTCATCACGCCTACACGATTTCCAATCGTGCGCCTTCGACCACTCAGCCAACTCTCCAAGCCGAGCAACTGCTTTCGCAGAGAACGTAATATATTATATCGCAGTTCCTACTTTTCGTCAAGTGCTTTTTATATAAAATTTATACCGTGTGATACACAAAAGATATTGAAACATCAATACTTAAAAGTTACTATAATAAAATCGCATAAAACAGTCCCTATTTCAAGCAAATCACACTCAAAATGCGAACTTTCTCTTTCGGTAAATTGAGTCTTATGCTCGCTGCATCAGCTTTGCTGCCAGTACATTTTTTCTTTTTCACCAGCGTATTTCCCGTCGCTGTCAAGCCTGCCGCTATCCTAAAAACGAGCACAAATAATCAAAATATCATTTGACATTTTTATAAGCATCTTTTACATCAAATCGTTTTTGAATTTATGGCTTCCACCAATTTTTCACATTATCCATTGACAATCACTTAATATAGGATTATTCTGTTCACAAGAAATTCACCTGTTCGACGAATATGTAAAAGGCGAATTATTTCAATGCAGCAAAATGAATCTCAATCACATGAGCGGTTTCAAGCTTATGATCAACAGTGACTTATAATGAGGTGAGGTTAATGCAAATAGGCATGGATATTGGCGTAAGAACAACGGGATATTCCAAAGCGTTCGGACATTCTCCATCACGTGAAAAGTCCACTGCTTCTATTTTTTCTATGCAAAACGGCGGACAAGTATCAAGCGATGATCCTATTTACTGGAAGGATTCTGTTGATGCTTTAGGGCACTCATATAAAGATGTGTGTAATCCTTATGACATCTTGGATCAATATAAAGAGTGGAAGCAAAGCCAACCCGAAATTGATGTCCCGAACGCTGGAGGCTGGACTGCCGCCAATATGCAATTTTTACAGGAGCGCTATGGTGATATCGACAAGCTCCCTGTATTTAAGCGTCTGGAACTGATTGACGTTTTGCAAAAGATGAATATTATTAACTGCAGCGAAAACGAATTAGAATCCAAACTCATACCGGGCGGAACAGCTATTGGTCAGGATGGTTATCGCGCTGTCGCTATTGATATTGGCGGCACCATTGTCTCCTTGGAAAACGGTCAGTCCTATAAAAACAAAGCTGAATATTGGAGCCATTATAATAGCTTTTCCGAATTCGAAAAACGTTTTTGGGGAGACTCTCCGCTAAACTCTCTTATTACCCTTGATGATGTTCTCAAATGGGCGGAAAGTTTTTGATCTCTATTCTATTCAATGCTTCAAATATTCAATACTTCAAAAGATTTTCAGTTTATATCCGAGAATTTTGCAATAACTGCAATGAACGTTTTGAAACAGTCATGACATACGCTGCACAGCCGCGTAGCCAGCGCCGCTTTTGCCAGTGTATTTGCCGTACTGCTGATTACGTCCTACGCAGTTCTGCCGCAGTCGAAGTTTGAAGCGCCAAGCAGCACCGAACCGGGTGCAATAGATTTTGACAACAGCACAGCATATCTCAAGCAAGATCATGTGGGGAATATTGGATTGGCCTTTGAACGATGAAGAAATGATTAAGGGGGATGCCTATGATTGCATTAAAAAATCCACATAAAACCGAAAGGCAGAACACCTCACCGCATTAGCGGTGTGCCGGATTTATGTGGATATAGATAGTATAGCTGATTTTATAGTATATCACAAGTTTATCATACAGATTCTCAATGACTAATATATAAAATGATTTAGGCAATTTTGTTAATATCAACAAGGAGAATATATGATCTATCGCAAATTGATTAAAGCTATCTGCTTGATAGCTTCACCCTATATCGCATTTGCCTTAGCTGGAAAATATACATTCAGCACTCCGCTACCTCAGTTCACACATCATACTGGCGATATATTAGGTATTCTCAACTGTGTTTCGCTATATTGGATTATAACTATTATTTTTCGTGAAAAACAAACTAAGGAGTAAATTTAGAAAAAGCGAATGCATACAGTACGAAACGATAACAGAGCTCTATCCCATCTTTCAGAAGAATATACTCTGCGGTCAGTATCGAAATGACCGCAGAGTATAGAAAGTATATTTACAAGGGGATACTCTGATTCACGAAAAAACTCTTCATTTCCACAAAATCATTAAGAGCCACAAGATACTCTCCAACATGTGACAACAAGTTCATTGCGCATATTACTTTAATAACAGCCACAGCATTCATTGCTGCGGCGATACTTTCTACCGAGTGTGGGGGTGATGGTGTGTCGACTTGGATTCTCGTAACATTGTCCGCTATAGCCAGCATATGTTTGAAACATCTCAAGCAGCTGCAAAATATGCAAAGAAAATGGACTGATCGGTTACGTGTATCTTCGCTTTCTCGATCGCAATTATGGTTATGCAGCAGAGCGATATTACCTATGTTGCTTATCGATTTCTGCATTGCGGACTGGTTTCCAACCATATCAATGCCAATCGGCTGTATCATTGCTATCTTTACGGCATATACCGTTATTCAATGTGCGGTGTTCTTATTTTCTTTGGCAGCATACGAGGTCGTCACAGAAAATAAATAATGTTCTAAGATTTGCAGCAAAAAAGATCACAGGCAAATGTCCTGTGGTCTTTTTTACGCTCCTGTATCTGTAAGGACGGCAGTTTATATATCATCTTGCAAGAACTTTTTCTTTCACATGGGACACTTTTTCTGATAATACGCAGCGTGTAAACACTGCGAGACACCCATGGGATACCGCAAGACGCAAAAGAGAGGGAACCGGTTTCCCTGTTCCCTCTCAAAAGTGCTTGTTTATCCGGTTTTATTAGCCGAAGTAACGCTGCAGCAGGCCCTCGAAAGCCTTGCCGTGGCGAGCCTCGTCCGGTGACAGATTGCACTTTATGCAACGATCCGTCCATACTGAGAACTCAGCGTATTCCAATTAAATCGTGCCCACACTTTGCCCACAAAAAACACGCTCTGCAAATCCAGTACCGAGTCAGGCTCCACAGGGGAAATGCTTACTTATTCTGGCTCGCTGCTGATTTAGCTTTGGATCGGTGCCGCGTGGCTTTTTTAGTCACGTGATCGTACTCGATAATACCGGCATCCATATCACGAATAAAGTCCTCTACCGCGATGGTAGCCACCTTGGTGCTGCCCAGCTTGACCGCCCGCAGCAGCTTGACACTGATTAGGTCATACACCATGTTCTTATTGACCTTCAAAATCTTCGCTACCTGTGGGACCGTCAGAAACTCACAGTTGGTCTGGCGTACTTCTTCTACCGCAGCTCGGGTTTGTTCGTTCATTGCATTCATGCTCATGCACCTCCTACAAAAAGTATAGATGGCGCAGGAGCATTTCGCAAAAAATTACACGTTCAGTCTGGCCAAGCAGGGGGATTCTCGTCCAGAGCCTTGACCTCATCAACCGTTAATCCCAAAGAGGATGCAATTTCCTCATAAGACAGTTTGCCCAAAGCAAGGAATGAACGAGCTGCTTTAATAGCGTTTTCCTTAACAGCTTCATTTCTCATATCTTCCATAGCTTTGCACATAGTCGCAACTCCTTCCTGATCTTCTTTGAAATAGCGAACTCTGTCCGCCAGAATTTGATAATGCATCTGTTCAGCGCTGGTGCAAGAGAAATCGTGCATGAGCTGCCCCAGAGCTGTATCATCCTTGATTTGGGCGTTCACATACAGGATATGCGACTCATCTCCAAATAATGCGCCAGTTTCCTTGATCGTTCGGTCAATGTGATAGATTGGCTGACCACCGCCCAGCACATCATGTTCGGTAATGAAGATGACATAGGTTTCGTTCAGCTTCTCATATTCATCGCCAGGCTCAGTAACATTGGCATCGATCAAGCTGCTGTTGTATCGGGCGCGCTTGACGCCTGCACCCTTATCACTGCGCTGCACCTCAATGTTGTAGACACGGTTCGCTTCATCCACTGCCAAAATATCCAGCCGTACAGATCGCCCCTGCAAATTCTTAATATCGTGTTGGCCGTGAACACATTGCACCCGTAAGTCGGTACGTTGCAAAAGGATTTGGAGCAAAAACTCGGCACAGGCTGTATCCTCAAATACCTTGTTCATGAAGTCGTCGTCAAGCAGGCGAAGACCACGTAGACGTTGTAAGTCCTCTGCATGCTTGCGCTCGAAATTCAAGTCACGCATGTTTTCACATCCTATCTCATTTATAATATAACACGGAAATACTATCGGTTCAAGCCGTGACTTTTGAACTTTTAGGAGAAGCTATCCTGTCAACTGGCTCTGTAATGCTGCGCATAAAACATTTTTATGCGCGGAACTATTCTGACTGCACACCCGGAAGTTCCACCGTTTTTCCATCGAACGCCTCAACAAATTCTAATAGTGCCTTACGGCTTACCTTGCGGCTTCCCAGCTTCATGGAACGTAGATATCCGCAGCGAATTAAATCGTATACCATGTTCTTATTGACCCGCAAAAGCTTTGCAACCTCCGGCACCGTATATAACACATCCCGGCATGCAAGTATTTCAACGGCAATTTCATTTGCCTGCTTTCTTTGTTCTTGTAAAGACATATTTTACTCCTATTGAATCGGGGCAGGGACGCTATGTGATCGGAGCATCCCTGCCATTTTATATACATTGTCGTTCTCCCCGCATCCTGTTCCTGATGGACTGCCTTGTGTGACAGCTCATCGTATATGCAGCACATTGGCACGCTCACTTCTTATCCTCCTCACTGAAGGTCGTGGCATGCTTCCCCTGTGCAGTATCCGATACGGACGATCATATTGTTTTCAAGGTTCACGGCAAACAAGGTAGCTGCTTTATCTGCCTTTCACAAAAGACGATCCTTCGTCCTTTGTGAAAGACGGACAATGATAGAACAGCCGCCGTATCAGCGGCTGTTCTGCCGAATGCCGCTATTCCAGATTAAAATTTTCAAGAACCACAATCATAAGTTTCAGTTGAAGCTCATGATACAGTTCTTCATCATAGCAGGTATAGACTCTACCACTGGCATCATACAATTCAAATTGACACAGCTCCAACATATATCCCTTATAATGCTCCAAAACTTTTTCAAGTGCCGTTTGGTCACCAGATTTTGCGCGGAGAATAGTATCAATATCTACTCTACGCACGATTGCCTGTTTCGCTTTGCTTTTGTCTTTCAATGCTCTTCCTCATTTCCTGCAATGTTTTCATACGGGCTTTCTGAATCGTACTACGGGCAACATGAAGTCGTATTCCAACTTTTTGATCTGTCCATCCGAGAAAGTAAAACAAGAGAATGATTTTTCGTTCCCGAGGAGAAAGCATTTGCAATGCCTTTGCTAATGTATCGCTCTTAATCCAAAACGTCCGACCAAATTCAGAAATTTCCTGAAATTCATTGCATATAATATAGTCTGTATGAGATGCTTCAGGATGTAAAGCAAGGACTGTGTCAGTAAAAAGGATTTCTTGTTCCTTGCGTCGTTCCTTTCTTCTCATCCAATCCCTTGCTTTATTTCGTAAAACCGTCTTGCAAAAACTGTCAAACTTTCCCTCATTCCGATTGATGTATGCTCTGGAATATCGCACAAATTCACCCCCTCCCGCACGATCTCATTGCCGGAGATGGGTTCTTTCTTGTTCGGATACTAACTAATACGTTTCAGCAAACGCGCTTTGCCACCTTCATCAAATTTTTATAAAATAATTTTCAACCGTTCTTATGGAAAAGGCAGCGCGGTTTATTAGCCGTCCTGTCTCCTGTAAATTGTAGTGCCTTATGATAGAGGAAATTCATGATATAAATAAAAATTGATTCCCATGCGCTATAAACTGAACTGCTTCATCTTGTGCGGACAGTACAAAAAGAGCCCTGATAGTAAAAATGAGTTTTAGTCAGAGAGGCACTGTGCCAGCGGCAGCTCTCCAATTTTTAATTAGGTGCGCTCATAGCTATAAAAGTGAATACGCCCTGCTTGGTGTGGATATAGGATATGTCTGTTACCCATTTGCTGTTGAGTTTTCCCCTCTGCCACCATTGTCTTGATTCAGATAGCAGGGGTTGAACATGTGTGTAATTTCGTTTCTTCATAACAAAGTCCCCCGATGTAGTACTTACATTTTCCTACATTAGGGGGGCTTTTGTCATTGCCCGTTTTTTCTTGACCTATTCATTTCAATTCTGCGAGGGATCCTTAAAATATTTCCCCAATATACTTATCCGCTATTATATATTTATCCATTTACACCATTAATACGCTTATTTATACTATGAATATGCAAACGACAGACGCGCCAATAAACAAGTCTCTTAGAGATAATCCCGCACGCGTCAGCCACAACAAGAAAGCGTTTGTGACTAACAAATGGGACGCTTCATTCTTTTTTCATAGCACTTGCATCATTTCAAGTATAATTCCATCCGGATCTTTGAAATAGAAGGCTTTACTTTCTCCAAATCCTTGTGAAGTGAAATTGAAATGTTGAGGTTCAGATAAGCACTCTACATTGTTTTCAATAAAATGCTTATAAGTCAAATCAATATCATCAGTATAAAAACACAGTTCAGAGATAGATGTAGTGAATAAATCTGACTGCATCTTATTGACCGCATTATCTACAAACTGAATAAGTTCAACCGGTGGAGATTCAACATTCTTAGAACCGTTTAAATAAGCAATCCGTGCTTTACAGTTTCGCCTATGAAATAATTTATCAGTTTCCTCACCCGCCATCATTAATTCTCCTTGGAATTCAAGCCCAAGAATGTCTCTATAAAAAGCAACCGACCTATCCAAATTTGACACTGTTAATCCAACGTGATATATTCTTCCAACCATTTATTGTATATCTCCTTAAAGATTTTCCATACTTCTGTTTTCATTACACAACTGTATTCATAAATCTTACCGGTACTATATCAAAAGAATTTCGGTATGATTCTGATGCAAAATAGTACGGTAATTTTCGGGTACATCATCCGCAATCAGGTATTGAAATGCATCGAGATCGGCAACAGGATACATAGCAATTTGACCAAATTTGTGACTATCTGCCATCAAGTACCAAGATCGTGCGATAGACGGTAGATTCCGATAAATATGAGTCGAAACAATGGAATGTACTGTAAGTCCAGCCTGTAAATCAATACCCGAGATACTCGTAAATGCTTTTGAAACGAAAACATGATTTGTGAAGGTGTTCGGGTTCTCAGGACTTGAGAATAAGGTGTGAGCATCTGTGGATGTCACTTCTCCACCGAGAAGATATACACGAGCATCGGTCTTCAACAGATCATTTAGCGCAGTAATATTATTAGTTACTATCGATAGGTTATGAAAGCGCTCGAGGAGCTTGGCTAGATAGCAGCAGGTTTGCCCAGATCCCAAAAAAATGCTGTCACCATCTTGTATTTCTTCGCAAGCGCGTTCAGCCAAAGCAATTCGTGTCCTATCTTTCGCATTAGATAGCGAAGAAGGTAAAGCACAATCAGCCAGCACCGCACCACCGTAAATGCGCTTGGCAATACCCTCGTCCTCTAGCTGCTGCAAATCTTTCCGAATGGTAACACGACTAATGTCAAATTGAACACTCAAATCGTTGACTAACACTTTTTTTTGTGTAAAAAGCAACTTCCTTATTTCTTCAATACGACTTGTCATAGTATATTCTCCTTCCTTCTTTTAATATAAACGAAATAAAACAAAATGTCAATTCGAAATAATCGAAATCGAAAGAAAGCGAAAGTTGAAATAAAAACATGATGATGGTATGATGAAATCAACAAGAGAACGAAAGTCAAAAGGAGGAATACATCATGAAAAATGTGCAGAATCGGAGCATCGAGCTGTTATTGGTCGGACGTGCAGGAATCGACCTAAACACTACAAAAGCAGGCTGCGCTTTTGCAGATATTCCAGCATTCACAAAATCTGTAGGCGGTTCGCCTGCAAATATCGTGCAAGGAGCTGCGCGTTTAGGACTAAAAACGGGTTTTCTTGGAAAAGTAGCGCATGATGGTATGGGAGAATATATTCTATCCACTTTTCAGGCACAAGATATCGAAACCAAGGGAATTGTGATCGATCAAACAGGGGCTCGTAACTGTATTGCAGTAACAGAGATCATCAGCGCCGAAGAGAGTGGTGGCTATGCAACCGGCGGAGATGCATTCCATCATGGAACTTATCTATATCGGCTGGGGACAGCTGATATGCTATATTCTCCTGAAGAGGTAGATCGCGATATGATTGCTTCATCGAAATCCGTGATGCTTTCTGGTACTGCTTTCTCCCAATCCCCTTCACGTGAAGCAATGTTTAGAATATTGCAACTGGCACGAGATTTTGGAACTATGACCGTTTTAGATATTGATTACAGACCGTTTGGCTGGGCATCAAAAGATGAAACTGCACATTGCTACGGACAAGTGATAAAACAGTGTGATATTGTTATTGGTAATCGAGAAGAATTTGATGCTGTTGAATATCTCACCATGCCGGGCAACAAAGACAATGCCAAATCGGCACAGGCATTATTGGATATGGGTGTGAAACTGGTCGTTGTTAAGGATGGTGCAAATGGATCGACAGCATACTCATCTGACGGTAGAGTATTACGTTGCGGTAGCATTCCGACTCCAGCAGTAAAGACTTTTGGTTCTGGTGATGCATACGCGGCAGGATTGATGTATGGCATCCTGAGAGAAAGCAATTTAGAGTATGCGATGCAGCTTGGCACAGCTTGCGCTTCATTAGCGCTGAAAACAATCAGCTGTGGAGATGCAATGCCTAATTTACAAGCCGCAGAGCGTCATCGTGCACAGCACAAAAAGGAGATGATGCCATGAAATGGGAACATGATTATGTTACACAAGCAGCACAGCAGCAGCGTATCGTTGCAGGATTTAACATATTTGGATATGAAGATGCGCAAGCTGTAATTCGCGCTGCTGAACGCGCTACTTGTCCGGTTTTACTAATGATCAACCGTGATGCACGTACAGTAATGGCAGTTGAACATTGGGCAGCACTGCTGAACTCTTTAGCGGAATCTTCGAGGGTACCTGTCGGCATTCATCTGGACCATTGCACCGAAACAGAAACCATCATTCGCGCGATTGACAGTGGATTTACTTCTGTTATGTTTGATGGTTCACACATTCCGATAACAGAAAATTTGAAGATCACGCAAGATATCGCGCAGTATGCACATAAAAAAAACGTATTTTTAGAAGCCGAACTTGGAACCGTACCATATAGCGATATCGGAGAAACCGAAATAAATCTAACCGATCCGGAAGAAGCACGAGAAATGCAGGAGCAGACACAGGTCGATTGGCTCGCTGTTTCGGTTGGCAATATCCATCGTTTAGCCACCCGTAAGGTTTCAATTCAATTTCCTGTTTTGCAGCAAATTGAACACAAATGCCAACTACCTCTGGTAATTCACGGAGCAAGCGGCATCAGGGACGAGGAAATTTCACAGCTCAAGCAAACCCGGGTTGGAAAAATGAATTTTGGAACCGTTTTACGAAAGACCTTTGCTGATTGCTTACGTTCCGAAATGAAAGCCCAGCCCGATGAGTTCGATCGCCTGCGCTTATTCAACCATCCAATTGCACAGGTAGAAGAACAGGCACTTCACATCATTAAAATGCTATGGCAGGAGGAGAACTAACATGAAAATTCATCAGCAGGAGCCTTTTTCGATTGGTTATCACCCAATTACAGAATTAAGCGGCAAGTATAGTGAGATGATGATGGATTTTGGTATTCTTAAGCTTTCCGCAGGCATGGAATTTGAAGATAGCCTGCCGCTTGAACGTGTATTTGTTTTGCTTTACGGTGAAATTGAAGTCGAGTTCAATGGAAAAATCGTAAAGGGTACTCGACTCACCTACACAAACGATACGATCTGGAGTGTAAACCTGCCCAAGGATATCCCTGTCAAATTGCGTGGTATTGCAAAAGAGAGCGAAATTGCAGTAATTCGAACCGAAAACGAACGTGATTTCATGCCGGTAATCCGCGCCCAGGATGATATTGTGGAAGAAGTGCGTGGCCAAGGTTTTATGAACGAGGCTGGTACTCGTATTGTGCGAACAGCACAAGATGTAAAACTTTCACCGGAATCCAATATTATGTTTGGGGAAGATATGCACTATCCCGGAAAATGGTCCGGTTTTCCATCTCATTCACATGCACAGCCGGAGATTTACTTTTATAAGTTTTATCCTCAAAACGGTTTTGGTCTGCTGCGATTGGGGGATGAAGGCGTTCTGTTGGAACATAATGATACCGTTTTGATTGAACCTAACAAAGTTCATCCACAGGTTGCTGCCCCTGGCTATGCTATGTATTACCTTTGGATCATTCGACATCTGGAAGGAAATCCGTATATTAAACCGGATTTCGACCCGCAGCATCTGTGGGTAGAACAATCTGGCGCAAAATACTGGCCTGATTCCTGCGAAATAAGAGAGTAAAGGAGGACTTGCACATGTTAGGTAAGGCATTACATACAAAATCAATTTGGAAAAGCAATCTAATGACTGACATTCGTCTGGCCAGCGAAGCTGGATTTGGCGCAATGGAAGTTGCCGCAAGCAAAGTATGGGACTACTTGTCCTCTGGAAGTCCATTAAGCGATGTGACGGAACGACTGGAACAATATAATATGCAGATCATCAGCATCAATGATATTGCCAATGTGGAGCGAACAGACGATGATGCCGTGCGGAATACACTGGCAGAAACAGAAAAGTTGTCTGCAGTCGCACAGCAGCTGGGTTGTGATTGCATACAGCTTGTCCCACTGTTGGCTCTGGAAGGTCGTTCGGAAGATGAAGTGATTGAACTGACCGCAAAAAATATTGCACGTATCTGTGACATTGGTGCGAAATACGGCGTGCGCTTCCAATTAGAGCCTGTTGGTTGGTCACCGATCAACTCGCTTCGCCTGACGCAGAAGCTGATTCGAGCAGTTGGAAAGGATAACTTTGGCAGCGTCATTGACTTTTTTCATCTGTTTGTCGGCGGTGATACCACACCGGACGATGTGCGGCATTTTGATCCTAATCGTATTTATCACATTCACTTCTGTGACTGCAGGCTTCCCAAGGAAGGAGAATCCTTCGATGAGACTATTCTGCGTGGTATGTACGCTGGTGAAGGTGAAGTCCCTATTGAAGAGTGGGTACAAGCAGTCAAAGACACTGGCTATGATGGCTGGTGGAGCTACGAGTTGGTTAGCGCCAGACATTGGCAGTGTGATGTAGCAGAAGTTGCTGCAGAAGCTAGCCGCCTTCTTGATAAATATGTATTAAATCCAAAATAGAGAATATACAACAAGGAGATCGTGATATGGCGCAGGATATTATCATTGCACTGCTGTCAGCCGCATTAATTCTTGCCGGACGTTTTTCCATGGCTGACAAAGCATTCTATCTAAATAATGAGTTCAAAGAAGAATATGATTACCGTTGAGAGGGGTAGAAAAATGAGCATAATGAAATTAACAATGGCGCAAGCGTTGGTACGTTTTCTTGACATGCAATATGTCTGCGTTGATGGGAAAGAAGAAAAGTTTGTGCATGGCATCATGGGGATTTTCGGTCATGGCAATGTAGTGGGATTAGGGCAGGCATTAGAGCAGTATGCCGATAACATGCCGTTTATTCAGGGCAAGAACGAGCAGGAAATTGCTCATGTGTGTGTTGCATTCGCTAAACAAATGCGCCGCCGCGCGATCTACGCCTGCACCGCGTCCATCGGCCCCGGCTCGCTCAATATGGTTACCGCAGCCGGCACAGCCTCGGTCAACCGTATCCCCGTGCTACTGCTGCCGTCCGACACCTACGCCGACCGCCAACCCGACCCGGTGCTCCAGCAGTTTGAGCATGACGAGGACTATTCGATTTCCGTCAACGATTCGTTCAAAGCAGTAAGCCGTTACTGGGATCGTGTACAACGCCCGGAACAACTCATGACAGCCATGCTCAATGCCATGCGTGTTTTAACCGATCCTGCTAAGACTGGTGCTGTCACTGTCTGCCTTCCTCAGGATGTGCAGGGAGAAGCCTATGATTACCCCGAAGAATTCTTTAAGAAACGCGTCTGGCATTTGGATCGCCAGCCCGCGAGTGCCGAGGCAGTGGATCGGGCAGCAGAACTGCTGATGACCAGCAAGAAACCGATCATTCTGTCGGGTGGAGGCGTACGCTACAGTGACGCAGGCAAAGCAGTTCTGAACTTCGCCGAGAAATTTGGCATTCCGGTTGCAGAGACCCAAGCCGGCAAGGGAGAGGTCAACTGCGAAAGTGATTGGTATCTGGGCTGCGCAGGTATCTGCGGCACGCTGTCTGCCAACATAATCGCTAAGCAAGCCGATTTGATTCTTGCGATTGGTACCAAACTTAATGATTTTGTCACCAATTCGAAGAATGGCTTTGCATCAGCTGCGCGCTTTGTCTCCATCAATACCAGCCGTATGGATGCGCTCAAATTGGATGCAGAATCGGTAGTTGCCGATGCTCGTGAGGGTATAGAAGAACTGCACTCTGTTTTACAGGCGCAGGGCTGGCATGCTGACTGGGGCAATGAGGTGCAAGCTGCTAAGCGTTCGTGGCAGACCGAGCTTGCACGTCTGGCGCAGTTGGAGGCTTCGGAAGCCGAAACACTGAACCAGACCCGCGTGCTGATGGAACTGAATGAATTGCTGCGCGAGGACAATATCGTTGCCGCCTCCGGCAGCCTGCCGTCCGATCTGGAACGCGTCTGGACTGCACGCCGTCCGGGTGCATACCATTTGGAATATGGTTTCTCCTGCATGGGATATGAGGTCTCCGGCGCTCTGGGCGTCAAGCTGGCCGATCCCGAGCACGAGGTCTATACCTTCGTCGGCGACGGCGGCTTCCTGATGGGTCACTCCGATCTGCTGACCAGCATTCAGGAGGGGCATAAGATCAATGTCCTGCTCTTCAATAACAGCGGCCACCAGTGCATTCACAATCTGGAGCGTTCGCAGGGCATGGGTACCTTCGGCACTGAGTTCCGCTTCCGTGAACAGTCCACCGGCGGACTGACCGGCGGCTATGTCCCGGTGAACTATGCCAAGCTTGCCTCTGCCTATGGCGTAAAGACCTGGCGCGTCACCACGCTCACCGAGCTGCACGCTGCCATCGAGGCCAGCAAGCAGTCCGATGTCTCTACATTAATTGAGATTATGGTTCTGCCCGGCACGATGACCGAAGGTTATGAGAATTTTTGGCGTGTTGGCACCGCCTCTGTTTCCGAGAAAGAATCCGTGCGTAAAGCGTACGAAAAGCTGAATGATGTTGTTAAGAACCTGCGGAAATACTAAAAAGGAGAATAAACATGAAAGTACAATTTGGCTGCGCACCGATTAACTGGACAAATGATGACCTGCCCTCTTTGGGTGGTGAACTGACCTATCAGCAGTGTCTGAGCGAAATGGCACTAGCCGGATACAAGGGTAGCGAAGGTGGCTGCAAATATCCCAAAGATTTTGATGTGCTTAAGAAGGCTCTCGATTTGCGCGGTCTGCAGATCTGTAACATGTGGTTTTCGAGTTTTTTCACTACATTCGAGAACGATCGCACCTATGCCGCGTTTGAAGATCATATGGACTTCACCTATGGGCTGGGCGCTCGTGTAATCGGCGTTGGCGAATGCGGAGTAACTGTTCATGGGCAGGAGGAGACTCCGCTTTTCCCAAACTCCCCGATTCTAACCGAAGAGCAGATGAAAAATCTGGCTGAAGGACTGAATGAACTGGGGCGCCGTGCGCAGCGAAAGGGCATGAAGGTTGGTTTTCATCCCCATGTTGGCACAGGCATCCAATCGATGAAGGAAATTGACCGACTGATGGAACTGACTGATCCGACACTGGTTGGTCTGCTGTTCGATACCGGACATTCAACAATCGCAGGTGAGAATCCGGTATCAATTCTGAAAAAGTACATCGACCGTGTTGTACATATCCATGTTAAGGACGTCCGCCGCGAAGTATTCGAGCAGGTTAAGTCCGGAGATCATAGTTTCCTTTGGGGTGTAAAGAACGGTATGTTTACTGTGCCAGGTGATGGCAACTGTGTAAACTGGGATGCGATCTTCTCGATTTTGAAGGAAAGCAATTACGAAGGTTGGATTGTTGTAGAAGCAGAACAAGATCCCGCTAAGGCTGATCCGCTGGAATACGCCCAGAAAGCGCGTGCATTCATGCGTAAGCAGCTCGGTGTCTAGTTGAAGGAGTGGATGCAGCATGAAGAAACGACTTTCCGTGAAACAAGCTGTTGAATTAATTCCGGATGGCGCGGTAATCATGTGTGGCGGTTTTCTGGGATGTGGCACAGCACATCGTCTCATTGATGCGCTGGTGGCCAGTCACAAGAAGAATCTTACGATTATTTGTAATGATGCGGGTCTTTTGGAAGGTCCGAATGGGGAAGCATATTATGGGATAGCCAAGCTGATTCACAACCGTCAGGTCAGCCACTTAATTGCCACTCATATTGGTCTGAATCCAGAAGCAACAGAGCAAATGAATGCAGGTAGTATGCGTATCGATTTGCTGCCACAGGGCTCTCTGGCGGAAATGATTCGCGCAGGCGGTGCTGGTTTGGGCGGCATCTTAACCAAAACTGGTATCGGCACACTAGTTGAGGATGCAAAAGACTACGTGGTTGGACGACAAACCATTGACGGCGTGGATTACTTGTTGATGCGCCCATTGCGCGCTGACATTGCACTGATTTGTGGTCAGCAGGTCGATGACGAAGGAAATGTCTGGTACGAGGGCACTGCACGTAATTTCAATCAGGTTATGGCAACTGCCGCAAATATTGTTATTGTAGAAGCTGAACAAATAGTATCCGCAGGAGAAATTCGACCGGAAAACGTGCAGACATTTGGGATTTTGGTGGATTATATCGTGAATGGGAGACAAGTCAATGAGTGAATCTTTGAACGCATTTGAAGCACGTTCTGCCAAAGAGATTATTGCTCGGCGAACGGCTCGTGAACTGAAAAATCACATGGTTGTAAATCTCGGTATTGGACTTCCCACTCTGGTGCCACAATATCTGTCTGCAGATGTCCACGTGACAATCCAGTCGGAGAACGGAATCATTGGATTGGATAAAGTGCAGGATGATACGCTACATCCGTATATTACAGATGCAAGCGGCAAATCTGCTGCTGTTGCCTCTGGGGGCGCATTCATCGATTCTGTGACCTCCTTCGGTCTGATTCGGGGAGGCCATGTAGATGTTACGATTTTGGGAAGTCTGCAAGTGGATCAGGAGGGTTCACTTGCAAACTGGATGATCCCTGGAAAGAAAACGCCCGGAATGGGTGGCGCGATGGATTTACTTTCAGGTGTTCATCATGTCATTGTGGCCATGGAGCACACAGCTAGAGGCACACCTAAAATTCTGAAAAAATGCACACTTCCACTTACAGCAGTACATTGTGTCACTAAAATCATCACTGAAATGTGTGTGTTTAATGTTACAGATACTGGTCTTGTATTGACTGAATTAAATCCACAGTATACGATTGACGATGTGCAGGCAGTAACCGAAGCTGAGTTTGCAATTTCAAAAAATTTGACAGAAATGAATATCGTATAAGGAGGATATTGATTATGTTTAACGAAGAGTTTCGTCTAGAGCAACCTATCCGTTGGGGAATGGTTGGCGGTGGTCGCGGTAGCCAGATTGGCTATATCCATCGCAATTCTGCATTGCGGGATCGTTTATTCACGCTGTGTGCCGGTGCTTTTGATGTGAATGAGGAACGAGGACGAGAGTTTGGTGTCAACTGGGGGGTTGACCCCGAACGTTGCTACTCGGACTACAAAACCATGTTTGTTGAAGAGGCAAAGCGTCCAGACGGTATTCAGGCCGTATCTATTGCAACCCCCAACTTTACTCACTATGAAATTCTAAAAGCTGCACTCGAAGCCGGATTGCATGCCATCTGTGAGAAGCCGCTTTGCTTTACAACTGAACAGGCTGAAGAACTAGTTGCTCTCGCAAAAAAGCAAAATCGCATTGTTGGCGTGACCTACGGCTATACTGGTGCCCAGATGATTCATCAGGCACGCCGCATGATTCAGGAAGGGATGTTAGGCGAAATTCGCATCATCAACATGCAATTTGCGCACGGCTATCATTCCTCCGCTGTGGAAGCGAATGATCCGGGTACAAAGTGGCGCGTCACCCCTGAAAAGGCGGGACCTTCCTACGTACTAGGAGATGTCGGCACACATGCGCTGTTCCTCGCTGAAACCATGGTACCCAACCTCAAAATTGAAAAGCTGATGTGTGCCAGACAGAGCTTTGTCAAGAGTCGTGCCCCTCTGGAGGACAACGCTTTTGTTCTGATCCAATATAATAATGGTACAGTCGGCAACCTGTGGGCGAGCTGTGTCAACGCTGGTTCTACCCATCAGCAGAAAATCCGAGTGGTCGGTGAAAAGGCATCTATTGAGTGGTGGGATGAACACCCCAATCAGCTTATCTTCGAAGAGCAGGGAAAACCGGTTCAAATTCTGGATCGTGGACAGGGATATCTCTACCAGGATGACGAAGCCATCACTTGTGACCGCATGGGAGGTGGACATGCCGAAGGGCTATTTGAATCCTGGGCGAATCTGTATCGCCGGTTCGCAACCGCAATGGATCGTGTTATCCATGGAGAATCGACCAATGTAGTCATGGATGATATTTGGTTCCCGAACATCCGAGACGGTGCGGAGGGCGTCCGTTTCATCGAAAACTGCGTGCGTTCGTCGGATGAAGGTAGTACATGGGTCGAGTATCGATAATAATCCGCTGCAATCTATTTTGATATAGCAGTCCCCTGCCTTGGATAATTATAAAATGGAGGAATCAATGATAAAGGTAAAATTTGGCATTTTGGGTGTAGGTGAACTCGGCTTACAGCACGCAAAGAATATACAATTTCGGATCCCCAATGCCGAATTAATTGCTGTTTGTGTTCGTACTACCGAAAAAATTGACCGACTCCAGAAAGAACTGGAGGTTCCATATGGGTATACAGACTATCAGGAAATGTTGCACAATCCAGAATTGGATGCAGTGGTAATTGCATCGTCTACAACTGCGCATTTTGAACACGCAATGGCAGCCATTAGGGCTGGTCTACATATTTTTATTGAAAAACCTATTGGTATGACTGTAGACGAATGCGTTAAACTTGAAGAGGCTGCTAAAAATAGTGGTAGGTTGTTTATGGTCGGATTTATGCGCCGCCATGATCCCGCTTATGCGGATGCCAAAAGGCGCATTGAAGCTGGCGAAATCGGTCAACCAATTCTCTATCGGGGATATAGCTTGGATCCTGTTTGGGTTGCGGAATATCTTGCGAAGCGTGCGGAACAGAATGGTTGCTGGTTTTTGGATATGGGGGTTCATGATTATGATCTTGCCAGATGGTTTCTTGGCAGCGAGCCAGAAAGTGTCTTTGCTTGTGGTGGGGCATATATGTACCCAATATTTGAAAAGACGAAAGATATCGACAACGGATATGCCTTAATGAAGTTCCATAACGGTTCTGCGGCATTTTTCTACGAAGGACGCACTGCGCCACACGGCTCGCATGTCGAAAGCGAAATCATCGGAACCGAAGGAAGCATTCGCATCAACTCTATTCCAGCAAAGAATCGATCGGTCATTTATAACGAAAATGGAGTATCTGTTCAATGCTTTTCCACATATTTGGAGCGTTGGGCAGAAGCGTTCTATCTGGAGTTACAGTCATTTGCAGACGCTATTTTAGCAGGGCATACGAATGTTGGCGCGAATGCACACGATGGTACTCTTGCTACGACTATGGGTCTTGCTGTTCAAAAATCATATGAATCCAACTCTCTTGTGGAGATTATTTAGTACAAGAGGAAAATATACAAAATATAGCAATGCATATGCATAAGCAGATATGTGCGTTGAATTTGTTGGTGCAAACATTTTGTTATCACTTGAATATAATGGTGACAGCATCAGCTAATGTAAATATATTTTTAATGCGCTATAGGCTGAGAAGATATTATTTGCATATATCTTGAACGATGTCTATTCATACACAAAAATTAAGCCGTCCCGTATCTAATTATGGATACGGGACGGCTTCTTTCTGTGGCTATATTTTACACATTGCTTGTGCATCAAAAACAATCCGGTCTACCGACGCTGGTGAATCCCTGCAAGCCGGTCAACACCACATTATTCTGCGAACTGGCACAGTGAATAATCAGCGGATTTCCCGAAGCGTCCTTGCCCACGAATACACCTACATGAGAATCGCCGGGATAGAACACCAGATCGCCAGGCAATGCTTCGTTCCACGAGATCGGCGTGCAATAGGTATGCTGCGCGTGTGCACCACCGCCATGACCAATCACATAATTCAGGGCGTTATTAAATACCCAATCCACAAAGCCGGAACAATGATATGATCCTCCTAAAGTAGACCATGGAAAAAACCAAAATCTACTTTAGGAGGATTTTTTATGGGCAAAATAAAATTCACTCCAGAGAAGAAAATAGAAATCATAGAAGCGTATAAGTCGGGTAAGGTTGCCTATTCTCAATTACAAGATGTTTATGGAATGAATCGTGACGAGATATATAGATGGATATCCAAGTACGAAGCGAACGGTATTGAAGCCTTTGTAAGTGGAAACAGAAGGTATTCCAAGGAATTTAAGATTCATTGCATTGAAGAGTATCTTAGCGGAATTGGCAGTGTGGATGATATCGTAGCCAAATACAATATTTCAAACAGAGAG
>NZ_JNJN01000012.1 GCF_000701665.1 Agathobaculum desmolans ATCC 43058
CGCTCTTCCAGCGTTGTCTTTCTTCTTGCGTTTGCCATATAGACCTCCCGTTTCGGATCATAATCCTTGAGTTCTTTATTGGCATTATAACGCTGAATCCACTTTCGGAGCACCTCTCTGTTTGAAATATTGTATTTGGCTACGATATCATCCACACTGCCAATTCCGCTAAGATACTCTTCAATGCAATGAATCTTAAATTCCTTGGAATACCTTCTGTTTCCACTTACAAAGGCTTCAATACCGTTCGCTTCGTACTTGGATATCCATCTATATATCTCGTCACGATTCATTCCATAAACATCTTGTAATTGAGAATAGGCAACCTTACCCGACTTATACGCTTCTATGATTTCTATTTTCTTCTCTGGAGTGAATTTTATTTTGCCCATAAAAAATCCTCCTAAAGTAGATTTTGGTTTTTTCCATGGTCTACTTTAGGAGGATCATATCAGTATGCCTGACTTTTTTCATTTGCGCTGCAAATGCTGTTTCACATACGCAGCAGCGTGGTTTTGATCGAGAGACAGTCGAAAAACTGGATTTTTCGACTGTTTTCAAATCAGATCCCTGCACTTAGAGAACGCCGCTTCATCAGCTACCACCGTAACATCGGGGTGCAGCTGCAAAATAGAGGCCGGTACCTGCGGGGTGATCGGGCCAAAGAAGGCTTCGCGCACGATATCCGCCTTGTTTTCACCCGAAATGATAATCAGGATCTTACGCGCCTGCATAATGGTCTGCACACCCATGGTATATGCCTGACGCGGTACATCATCCGCCGAAGCGAAAAAGCGCTTGTTGGCTTCAATGGTCGAGGTGGTCAAATCGACACAGTGCGTCCCCTTAGAGAACACCTCATCCGGCTCGTTAAAGCCGATATGGCCGTTCAGACCCATGCCGAGCAGCTGCAGGTCCACGCCGCCCGCCGCAGCAATGGCTGCATCGTAGCGCGCACACTCGGCGGCGGCATCCATCTGTGCGCCGTCCGGCAGGTCGATGCGCTCGGCCGGGATATTGATTGCATCAAACAGGTGCTGATGCATGAAATAATGATAGCTCTGATCATGGTCGGCGGTCAGGCCGCGGTATTCATCCAGATTAAAGCTGCTGCACTGCGAAAAATCCAGATCGCCCTGCCGGTGCCAGACAACCAGCTGCTCATAAATGCCGATAGGCGACGAGCCGGTTGCCAGACCGAGGATGCTGTCCGGCTTCAAAACGACCTGCGCCGCAATGACCGAGGCAGCCTTACGGCTCATCTCCTGATAATCCTTTGCACAAATAAATTTCATTGATTTTTCTCCTTGCTGTAAACCAAAATCAGTAAATGGAAAGGCGGGCCGTCTGCGCCCGCCTTTTTCTGCACCTGCACGTCCGCCATGGTATAGGCCGGCCTGCCTGTGCCCGGACGGTTTTACAGATTTTCCTTCAGGAACTGCTCCAGCTTTTCTGCTGCTGCTGCCTCATCCTCACCCTCGATGGTCAGGCGGATGGCGTCGCCCTTCTTCACGCCCATGCTCATAACACCCATAATGCGCTTGGCGTCAACTTCCTTGGCAGGGCCGATCAGCTTGATGTTGGACTTGAACTGGGACGCTTCCTTTACCAGCATGCCGGCCGGACGCGCGTGGAGACCCAGTGCATCCGTAATGGTGTAGAATACAGTTTTCATAATACATTTTCCTTTCTAAAAAAAGCATTTTGCTTGGGTTATTATATTTTGCGCAGCAAGAACAGCGGCTCTCCCGCATGGATCCCGCCTTCCGGCGCCATACGGATCGCAGCATATTCGCCTGCATTGCACACAAGCACCGGTGTAATCGGATCGCACCCATCCGCCCGGATAGCCTCCGGATCAAATTCGACCAACGTCTGTCCCCGTGTGACCCAGCTTCCGCTTTCGCAGCACACCCGATAGTGTTTGCCGCACAGCCGCACCGTATCCAGCCCGATATGGATCAGCAGCTCCACGCCGTCCTCCGTTGTCATACTGACGGCATGACCGGTTTCCATCACCAGCTCGACCGTACCGTCCGCCGGGGCAATGACACGGCCTTCGTCCGGCCGGATTGCAACCCCTTTGCCGAGGATTCCTTGTGCAAAGGTTGGATCGGACAGCTCAGACAGCGGAATGACCACACCGGATACAGGTGCTATGATATGGATATCGGCGGGGCTGCCGGACAGCCTCTTCCATTTGCCAAACATGATAACACACCTTTTAACCGATCATCCTCTGTGAACAGCAGCAGATTTCAGCGTAAAAATGAAAAAAACCAAATTCCTGCGCTGCCGAACACCATTTTCAGGCTGGCCGCGAGAAATTTGGCATTGTCCGCCGTTACGACAGCAATCCAATCACAACGAGGACGATGTTCGCTTGTTAGTTTTATTTTAACAAACTGTTCCTATTTTTTCAACCCGCAGCGACCGTGCATTATGCCCGAAAAAATAATATAGTTTTATACAGTATGCACAATAAAAACAGAACTTATACCAAATGAACCAAAATAACTTCATAAAATAACACAAAAAAACCGGAAAGAAACAAAAATTCCCCTGCCGCTTGGCAGGGGAACACAGCTTGTCGAAAAGTATTTTGCCGATGAACGCGCACCATACGCGCCGCAGCGAGCATCAAACAGAAAATGGCAGCAAGCTGCCATTTTCATCAAAACCCGCAACCGGTGCGTGGATTTTATCCAAGATAACGGAGAATTTTACCCAACGGGTGCGGTTCGCAATCGCACATTCGATCGAAAACGCGGTTGCGATCGAGACCAAAGTCTCAATTCCCCTGCGGCTTACAGCGCACGAACCGAAATCATGCCTTCGATCGCGCGAAGCTCATTCAGATTCTCCTCGGTCGGCTGCTCGGCCGTGTCGATAATGGTATAAGCATAATCGCCCTTGGAGCGGTTGCCCATGTTTTCGATATTGCAGCGTACCGAATGGGTGATCGAAGAGATCATGTTCGGAATATTCTTATGGATCAGGCAGATACGGTAGCCGCCCTCATACGGTACCTTCAGGTTGGGGAAGTTGACCGAATTGCGGATGGTGCCCTTCTCCAGATATTCCGTAATTTCATAAACCGCCATCTTAGCGCAGTTGTCCTCGCTCTCGGGCGTAGAAGCGCCGAGGTGGGGCAGCGTGATCGCATTTTTCTGCGCAAGGATGCAGTCGGAAGCAAAGTCGGACACATACGCCGCGATTTTGCCGCTGGCCAGTGCATCTGCGACCGCCTGTTCATCCACCAGCTCGCCGCGCGCCAGATTGATCAGGCGCACGCCGTCCTTCATCTTGGCAATGGCTTCCGCCGAAATGGTGTGCTTGGTATCCGCATTGAGCGGCACATGGATGGTGATATAATCGCAGTTGGCAAAAATCTGATCCAGATCGGTCACGTGCTTGACCGAACGGGACAGGCTGAGCGCACCATCGACCGACAGGAAGGGATCGTAGCCCCAAACCTCCATATCCAAGCCAACCGCTGCGTTGGCAACCTTGACGCCGATCGCACCCAGACCGATAACACCCAGCTTTTTGCCGGCGATTTCCGGGCCGGCATAGGTGGCCTTACCCTTTTCCGCTGCGGGGCCGATATCCGGCGTACCCGCCAGACTGTTGACCCAGTTTGCACCCTGTACTACCTTACGCGAAGCCAGCAGCAGCGCGCAGACGACCAGTTCCTTCACGGCATTGGCGTTTGCACCCGGGGTGTTGAATACCACGATGCCCTCTTCCGAGCAGCGGTCGATCGGGATATTGTTTACGCCCGCACCGGCGCGCGCAATGCACTTAAGGTTTTTCGGGAACTGCACATCATGCAGCTTGGCCGAACGGACGAGAACCGCATCATATTCCTCAAAATCCTCTGCGCAGGTATACTTGGCGGCGTCCAGCTCTTCCAGACCGACCTTGGAAATTTTATTATACAGCTTTACGTTATACATGAGAAAGCACTCCTTTGTTATCTGTGCCTGCGCTTTTTAGAGCGCAGCGACGTAAAATGACAAATTTCCAAGGACTACGCCTTGGAAATTTGCCCGCGACTCAGCGGCCTTGGGCCGCGGGTATCAAAAATCGGTTTGGCCGCAGCCTTCTATCCTTTCACCGCCGCCGCGCAGCGTTTTAATGAGAACTCCGGAACCGATTTTTGTATATAGGGGATACCGGGTACCCCCTATCAGGTTTTACTTGTTTTCTTCTGCGAACTTCTTCATAAAGTCGATCAGATATTCCACGCCTTCCACCGGCATTGCATTATAAATGGAAGCGCGCATACCGCCGACCGAACGGTGTCCCTTAAGGTTGGACATACCGGCTGCTGCCGATTCCTTGGCAAACTTGGCGTCCAACTCGTCGTTTCCGGTGCGGAAGGTGACGTTCATATGGCTGCGGGAAGCCTTTTCCGCCACAGCCTTATAGAAATCCTGCGAATCCAGATAATCATACAGCAGGGAAGAACGCTTTTCCGCAAGCTTGCGCATGGCATCCACGCCGCCCTGCTCTTCGACCCACTCGAGCACCAGACCGAGCACATAAATCGCGTATGTGGGAGGTGTATTGTACATGGAGTCCTTTTCCGCCATGGTCTTCCAGTCCAGCATGACCGGGTACTTTTCCAGCGGATAATTGCCGAGCAGATCCTCGCGCACGATAACGACCGTAACGCCCGCAGGCCCCATGTTCTTCTGCGCACCGGCATAGATCACACCATACTTGGAAATATCCACCGGCTTGGACAGGATGTTGGAGGACATATCCGCCACCAGCGGCACACCGGCCGGGGTTTCGGGATCGTACTGCCACTCGGTGCCGTAAATGGTGTTGTTGGCGCAGATGTAGAAGTAATCCGCATCCGGACGGATATCCAGCTCAGCCTGCGTGGGCACGCGGTTGAAGTTGCCTTCCTTGGAGGAGAAGGCGACATGGATATCACCGAACTTCTTGGCTTCCTTATAGGCGTTGTTGGCAAAGTTGCCGGTCAGCGCGTAATCCGCCTTGCCGGTCTTCATCAGGTTCATCGGAATGGCGGCGAACTGGGTCGTCGCGCCGCCCTGCAGGAACAGCACCTTGTAATTTTCCGGAATGGAGAGCACACGGCGCAGACGCGCTTCGGTTTCCTTGATGACCGCGTCATATACCTTGGAGCGGTGACTCATCTCCATGACGGACATACCGGAACTCTTATAGTTCAGCATTTCGGAAGCACAGCGCTCGAGT
The DNA here is from genome assembly GCF_000701665.1 of Agathobaculum desmolans ATCC 43058. Lineage (GTDB taxonomy): Bacteria > Bacillota > Clostridia > Oscillospirales > Butyricicoccaceae > Agathobaculum > Agathobaculum desmolans. The sequence goes on from NZ_JNJN01000012.1 coordinate 5,233, forward strand.
ACGGGGACCGGAAGCATAGAAGGACCCGCCGAAAAATTGTAAATACGATTGTCAGCCATAGTGATAGTTACCTGCCTTTCAAAATTCAGCATATTACTTCCCTGATAGGGAATATAATACCCATTATAATATACGGGATTGCAGATTGCTACGGAAATTTGTACGAAAATTCCGCCCGCAAAAGACGAATGTCTGCACATTATGGACATGGACGGATGTGTTTGCCGCGGCTTACACGGGTTTTCTGTATTTGCCTATGCAGGGCGCGCTGTGGTATACTGGTGAAAACCGCCCCCGCCATCCGGAAAGGAGAGATCCCCCCATGCCGCCGCGCAGACTGCCGCCCCACCGCCAGATCAACCGCCTGCTGCCGTTTACCAACGCGCCGCTGTTCCACGCGCTGCAATTACTGGCCACGGGTGATTCCGCCCGCTTTCACATGCCCGGACATAAGGGCGCGCCGCTGTTCAGCACCTATGCGGATATTTTCTCTATCGACTTTACCGAAACCTACGGCACGGGCAACCTGTATCTGGGCGACGGGCCGATCCGCGAAGCCGAGGTTGCCGCAGCGCGTTATTTCAGCGCGGAGGACTGCTTTTTCCTAACCGGCGGCTCCACGCAGGGCATTTTATCCATGCTCGCCACCGCCGTGGGGCAGGGGGGCAGCGTGCTGCTTGACCGGGAATGTCACAAATCCGTATGCCATGCCTGCGCCCTGCTGGATATCACACCGTACTTTGTTGCAGCGCCGCTGCTTGAGCCGTTTACGGTTTCGGGCGCGCTGCCGCAGGACGAGATCGAACGGCAGTTTGCCGCCCATCCGGAGATTCGCGCCCTGCTGGTCACCACACCGACCTATTACGGCATCCGCCGGCCGGTGCCCGCGCTGGCCGAGCTTTGCCACACGCATGGCAAAGCCCTATTGGTGGACAGTGCGCACGGCGCGCACTTCCCTGCCGTCGGCCTGCCCGCGCCTGTGCGCGAGGGGGCGGATCTGGCGGTGCTTTCCATCCACAAAACGCTGCCCTGCATGGGACAGGGGGCTGTGATCCTTGCCGCTGCCGGAACGGACAAACAGGTGCTGCGCGAAAACACCGCGCTGTTCGGCACTTCCAGCCCTTCCTATCCGATCATGGCGTCGATCGACCTCGCCCGCGCCTATACCGAAGGCCCCGGTCGGGAAGCTTACCGCCGTGCGGCAGCGGAATGCGGGCAGATGCGTCAGTTCATCCGCACGCACACGGTTTTTACCCCGCTGACACTGGAAGATTGGCCTGCGCTTGATCCCTGCCGCCTGACGGTATGCACAGCGGGAACCGACGTGACCGGACACCGGCTTGCCGATATGCTGTGGAGCGAATACGGCGTTGCCTGCGAAATGGCAGATGAACGCAATATCGTCTGCATCGTAACCGGATCGGACACCAACAGCTCGATGCGCCGTCTGCGGCGCGGCCTGCGCCGTCTGTCCGACCGGCGGCAGCCCGCCGCACCGCCCGCCCCTGCTGCGGCTTTTCCTCCCGCCGAACGGGTGATGTCCGTGCGGCAGGCGTGGTTTTCCAAAAACGGGCGGGTATCGCCCGCCGCTGCGGATGGTCTGATCTGCGCCCGTCCGGTCACACCGTATCCGCCGGGTGTACCGCTGCTGTGGCCCGGTGAGAAAATTACCCGGGCGCACATTGAACTTATCCGGGAAAGATGGTACAATGAAATCGACGAGATCACTGTGGTGATCCCGTGAAACACCTCAAAGGAGGGCATATCTTATGAAAATGGTACTTGCGATCATCAATTACGATGATGCACAGGACGTGATCAATAACCTGATGCAGGCCGGCTTCCAAATCACCAAGCTGGCAACGACGGGCGGCTTCCTCAAGGCCGGCAACGTCACCATCCTGATCGGTCTGGACGAAGAAAAGCTGGATGAATGCTTTGCCATCATCCGTGAACACTCCTCTTCGCGTAAGCAGATCATCCCGACGACCGCCGAGCTTGGCATGGGCTTTTTCCCTTCCACACCGGTGCAGGTCGATGTGGGCGGCGCAACGGTTTTTGTGCTGAACGTGGAGCGGTTTGAAAAGCTGTGATCTCATTTGATGCACTGCCGGGCAATGCCGCGCTGAAAACCAGCCTGCGTCATGCGCTGGCAGACCGCTTTCCGCAAGCTGTTCTGCTCACCGGGGATGACAGCGCCGGTTTGCAGCCGCTTGCCCTTGTTCTGGCTGCGGGCATCCTGTGTGAAAGTGCGGGTTCCCGCCCATGCGGGAGCTGCCTGTCCTGCCGCAAGGTCAGCGAAGCAGTCCATCCTGACCTGACCGTGGTGGACGAGGGCGAAAACGAACTGAAGGTGGATCTGGCACGCCGTATCAAAGCGGAAAACGCCATTATCCCGAACGACGGCGCCCGCCGTGTGACCGTGATCCATCACGCGCACAACCTCAATCCCATGGCGCAGAATGCCCTGCTGAAGGAGCTGGAGGAACCGCCTTCCTATGCGTTTTTTGTGCTGACCACCGAACAGCCGGATGCACTGCTGCAAACCGTGCGGTCGCGCTGCACCCGGTTTGCGCTCGAACCGCCGCAGGCTGCGGTATCAGATGAACAGGCTGTTGCCTTGCTCGGCCCTTTTCTGTCCGCCGTAGCGGAACAGCGTGAAGACCGCATGATGCTCGCCGCACTGGCGATGGAAAAAACGCCGCGCCGGGCGCTGCTCGGCGTACTTGGCGTGCTGCAAACCGCCCTGCGGGATGCCATCTTTGCGGCAAATCACCTGTCCCGGCCGCCGCTGCTGCCCGCACTGCAGCAGCAGACGCAGGCGCTCGCCCGCACGGTCAGTGCGGAACGGCTGCTCGCGGTTTACGACTGGATCGGCGTGCTGTCCGACCGGGTCGCACGCAACGCGGCTTCCGCCGCTGTAACCTGCTCGCTGACAAGCGATGTATACCAGCTTTGCTTTTTATAACACACAGCGGGAAGCGGCACGCCGCTCTTCCGGATAAATTTCCCTTAGGGAGGATAAATGATTGACGATGATTATCGGAGTCCGTTTCAAATCGAACGGAAAAATGTATTATTTTGACCCGCAGGAGCTGACCGTGTCCATCGGTGACGGTGTGATCGTGGAAACCGCGCGCGGGGTCGAATACGGCGAATGTGTACAGGGCAATACCGAGGTACCGGATCAGACCGTGGTGCAGCCGCTCAAACGGGTGATCCGTTTAGCGACTGAGGCCGACTGCAAAACGCTCGAACGCAACAAAAAACGTGCAGACGAGGCGTTTATCATCTGCAAGCGCAAAATTGAAGAACGCGGGCTGGAAATGAATCTGGTTACTGCGGAATGCACCTTTGATATGAGCAAAATGCTGTTTTATTTCACCGCGGACGGGCGCGTGGATTTCCGTGAGCTGGTCAAGGATCTGGCGGGGATCTTCCGCACACGCATCGAACTGCGCCAGATCGGCGTGCGCGATGAAGCCAAAATGATCGGCGGTCTGGGAAGCTGCGGCCGTGAGCTGTGCTGTTCCTCCTATCTGGAGGATTTCCATCCGGTCTCCATCAATATGGCAAAAGATCAGAATTTGTCGCTCAACCCGGCTAAAATATCCGGTGTGTGCGGCCGTCTGATGTGCTGCCTGAAATATGAGCATGAAGCCTATGCCGAGCTGCAAAAGGTGACTCCAAAACAGGGCAGTGTAGTCGATACGCCCGAGGGACGCGGCAAGGTGATCTCCACCCAGATGCTGCGCGGCACCTGTAAAGTGCAGCTTGATGACAGCCCCGAGCATACGCTGACTGAATTCCAGTGCACGGACTGCTGCATGGTCAAGGGCGTGTGCCGCAACCGGCAGAATGCCGCTGCCATGGCAGAGGAACGCCGCCGTCGTGAAGAGCAGGGTGCTGGCGACGTACCGCAGCCGGTACAGCCCCCTGTGGAAACTGCTCCGCAGGAAGAAACCGAAGAAAGCGCACCTGCGCCGCGGCGGAGACGGCGCGGCGGCCGGCGCCGCCGCAAGCCCACCGAAGAAGGGACACCCGCACCGGTGGAAGCATCCGAAGAATAACCGGCAAAAACAAAGCTCCTGCATTCCCAAAATGCAGGAGCTTTTCATATGCTAAGTGATAACACAAAACGGTTCCTATCAATAAAAATCCCGTCTGCCAATGACAGACGGGATTTTGGAGCTTGCGGCCGGACTCGAACCGGCGACCTGCGCATTACGAATGCGCTGCTCTACCAACTGAGCCACGCAAGCAGACGATATTGAATTGATTGGAAAATGCTGCATGCCTGCGTTTTGCGGGCGCGGCGCTGCTACACTCATCTGATCCGCGCACGGCGCGGGAATAAGGTCAGCGGCCTACGGGCTACCAACGGAGCCACGCAAGCAAATTTATTGTCAGCTTTGTTATTGTATCACGTATTTAAGATTTAGTCAATCTTTTTTTCAATTTTTCCTTGACTTTTTTCTATTGTTCGATATAATAGTAAGGTATCCTTGCTCACATCAAGGGATGTGGGCCAAAAGTCCAAAAGGAGGTGCGAAAGTTATGGCAAAGATCACTGGTAAGTACGAGACGATCTTCATTGTCAACCCCACGCTGGAAGAGGCAGCGGCTACCGCTGTTCAGGACAAGTTCAAGTCCCTCATCGAGGAGAACGGCACGAACGTAGAGGTTGAGGACTGGGGCAAGCGCCGCATGGCGTACCCGATCGAGGATCAGGCGGAAGGCGTTTACACGCTGGTCCGTTTCGAGTCCAAGCCCGAGTTCCCGGCTGAGCTGGACCGTATCTACAAGATCACGGACGGCATCATGCGTTCTATCATCGTCTGCCTGGATGACTAAGGCGGTGAACTAAAATGCTCAACAAGGCTATTCTGATGGGTCGTTTGACCCGCGATCCCGAGCTGCGCCACACGCAATCCAACATGGCTGTGTGCTCGTTCCGCCTTGCGATCGACCGCGACCGCAAAGGCCCGAACGGCGAACGCCAGACCGACTTCATTGACTGCGTCGCATGGGGCCGTCAGGCGGAATTCGTTGCACAGTGGTTTGCAAAAGGCGTAATGGCGATCGTCGTAGGCCGTGTACAGTCCCGCCAGTGGCAGGATCAAAACGGCAACAACCGTACGGCCATCGAAGTGAACTGCGATGAAGTTTCCTTCGGTGAAACCAAAAAGTCCCGCGAGTCCAATGCAGGCTACGCAGGCGGCGGTTACGGCGGTTATGATAATGGATCGCAGATGCGGCCCGAGCCTGCCGCGTCTCAGGTTACTCCCGCATTCGATCTGCCCGTTGGCGATTCGGATTTTCAGGAGCTGGCTGATGACGACGGCGATGTCCCATTCTAACAAAGAGGAGGTTACGCGACAATGGAAGAAACCAAGAAGGAATTCACGCCCCGTCCGGAGCGTGCAGAGCGCCCGCAGCGCGGCCGTCGCCGCCGCAAGGTTTGCGCTTTCTGTGTTGATAAAGTCGAGCACGTTGACTATAAGGATGCTGGCAAGCTCCGCAAGTATATGTCTGAGCGCGGCAAGATCCTGCCCCGCCGTATGACCGGTACCTGCGCGCATCATCAGCGTCAGCTGACTGAGGCGATCAAGCGTGCCCGTCACATTGCTCTGCTGCCCTATACCGCAGAGTAATTCGTTTTCGTTTTATAAAGGATACAAAAAGACCGTTTTCCATCGGAAAGTGGTCTTTTTTTTCATTTACTCGGTGTATTTTTCTATGCAGATGATTTTTTCTTACAGAAAGCGTATAATTCCTCATATAAGATGGTTTGCCGTCGGCGGGCGGGATTTCGCCGCCTGCGGGCGGCGGGAACGGTACCGCACGCGCGGCGGGCGCACAAGAGGGGAAATTCCCCTCTTGTGAATCACCCCTTTGATTGCTCGGACGGCGCACGCTTTGCTACCGCAAAGCTCCGCTGACCGGGACCGCTGCGAAAAATACGGGAGTGTTGCGGGAGGCCGGTGCGCATAGCAGCTCGGGAGAGAAGGATTTCTTAGATCGGTGCACTCTTTCTCCCCTTGGGGTGCGGAAAGGCAGGCTTTCTTTTGTTCGGTAAACGGGTTGAAGCTGTTTGGCGTTACCCGGCTTTACGCGCGCAGCGCGTCCTGAAGGAAGGGGAGGAGATTGACAAGAGGAGGGGGAACATGGGGTTCCCCCTCCTCTTGCCCGCCCGCGCCGCGCAGGCGCAGCGCATCCCGCCCGCCGCAGCGGGCGAAATCCCCCGTGCACCGGGGAGTGGGCATTTTCTGAAAAATGGATGCCGCCAATATCCTGTATTTTTGCAATAAAAAAGAAAAGTCAGGCAATCATACCTGACTTTTCTCATATTTAAGAAAATACGGTTTTATTCCGCTTCGCCGGCTTCAGACCCTTCCTCCGAAGGCTCCTCTTCCTCCTTGCTCGTGCGGGCAACCGAGATGACCTTCACGTCTTCTCCCGTGCGCATCACGATAACACCCTGCGACCCTCTGCCGCATTCGCGGATCTCTTCACAGCCGGTGCGGATGATCACACCGTCATCCGTAATGATCATCACATCATTTTCGTTATCCACCACGGCTATACCGGCTACTAGACCGGTTTTATCCGTCAGGTTATGCAGCATCATGCCGCCGCCGCCGCGGTGATGAATGGTGAATTCCTCCACCGGGGTACGCTTGCCGAAACCGTTTTCCGTAATGGAGAGCACATATGCGCCCTTACGTGCCCGACCCGCACCGATGACATAATCGCCCTCGTTCAGACGGATGCCGCGCACACCGGTTGCGGTGCGGCCCATTGCACGGACTTCGTTCTCATCAAAGCAGATCGCACGGCCTTCATGCGTAGCGATCAGAATATTCTGTTCGCCATCGGTCAGGCGGACATCCACCAGCGCATCATCTTCGTTGAGGTTCAGCGCACGCAGACCCGCACGGCGGATATTCTGCAGATCGGAAAGCACCACACGCTTGGCAATGCCCTGTCTGGTGACAAAGAACAGGAACTTATCATCCGCAAATTCCTGAATGGGGAACATCGCCGTAATTTTTTCGTCGCTCTCCAGCTCCAGCAGGTTTACAATGTTCATGCCCTTGGCCGACCGCCCGGTTTCCGGGATCTGATAGCCCTTAAGCTTATACACCTTGCCGCGGTCGGAGAAGAACAGGATGGTATCATGCGTAGAAGCGGTGAAAATATCCTTGGCAAAGTCCTCCTCACGGGTGGACATAGCCGAAATGCCGCGTCCGCCGCGCCGCTGCGCACGATAAACCGAGGTCGGCTGACGTTTGATATAACCGAAATGGGTGAGCGTATACGCACATTCCTGCTGTTCGATCAGATCCTCAATATCGATCTCATCCGCCACATTGGCAATTTCGGTATGCCGTTCATCGCCGTATTTCTGTTTGATCTCCTGCAATTCCTGTTTCACAACGCCCAGAATATGCGCGTCGCTCGACAAAATCTCTTCAAAGCCGAGGATTTTATGCTCCAGCTCCTGATATTCGTCATTGATTTTTTCCTGCTCCAAACCGGACAGGCGACCCAGACGCATATCGACGATTGCCTGCGCCTGCGGCTCATCCAGATGGAACTCGAAATGCTCCGAACCATCCACAATGCCGAGCAGCGCGATCTGATCGATCCAGAACGGCTCAGCCATCAAATTTTCCTTGGCATCGGCTTCGTTCTTGGACGCGCGGATAATGGCAATAATGCGGTCAATATTATCGGTTGCAACCTTAAGACCTTCGAGAATGTGGGCGCGGTCGCGTGCTTTTTTCAGATCGAAGCGCGTGCGGCGCTCGACCACATCCTTCTGGAATGCGATGTACTGGTCGATGATCTGTCGCAGTGTCAGCACACGCGGCTGTAATTTGCCCTGCGTACCGGTCGGCACCAGCGCAATATGGATCATCGAAATGGTATCTTCCAACTGGGTATAGGTGAACAACTGGTTCAGAATGACCTGCGCGTTGGCGTCGCGGCGGATATCGACCACGATCTGCATCCCTTCGCGCGAAGAGTGATCCTGAATATTGGTGATGCCGTCCACGCGCTTATCCTTGACCAATCCCGCCATGGACTCGACCAGACGTGCCTTGTTGACCATATAGGGGATCTCGGTGATCAAAATCTGGCTTTTCCCGTTCGGCAGTTCGACGATCTCTGTCTTGGCACGCACCTTGATCTTGCCGCGGCCGGTCGCATAGGCAGCGCGGATACCGCTGCGGCCCATGATCACACCGCCGGTCGGGAAATCCGGCCCCTTGATAAACTGGCAGATCTCATCCATTTCGGCTTCCGGGTTATCGATCACATAACAGATGCCGTCGATCACCTCGGTCAGGTTATGGGGCGGGATATTGGTCGCCATACCGACCGCAATACCCGACGAGCCGTTGACCAGCAGATTGGGGAAACGGGAGGGAAGCACCAGCGGCTCCTGCCGTTCTTCATCGAAGTTCGGGCCGAAATCCACCGTGTTTTTCTTGATATCCGCCAGCATGTAGTTGGAGATCTTCGCCATGCGGGCTTCGGTATAACGGTAAGCCGCCGGGGGATCGCCGTCCACCGAGCCGAAGTTGCCATGGCCGTCGATCAGCGGATAATGCAGCGAAAACGGCTGCGCCATACGCACCAGCGCATCATATACCGATGCGTCGCCGTGCGGATGATACCGGCCGAGCACATTACCGACCGTGGTTGCGGACTTGCGGTACGGCTTATCCGAGGTCAGGCCGTCCTCGTACATCGCATACAGGATGCGGCGATGAACCGGCTTCAGGCCGTCGCGCACATCGGGCAGCGCACGGCCGACGATTACGCTCATTGCATAATCGATATAGCTCTTTTTCATCTCGCGTTCGAGATCGACCTGTAAAATATTTTGCTGTTCGTATTCTTGACTCATTCCCTGCCTCCAAATGGTGCACTTTTCCATTGTCATTCTGAGAAGGCCAAAGGCCGCCGAAGAATCTCGCGCTTGCGCGTTCCGTTTTGCTGCCTTTTAACAGCAGCGCGCAAGCGCGAGATCCTTCGCTGCGCTCAGGATGACGATCGAAAAGTATCTACTGTATGATATCAGGATACAGATCACGCCAGGTCGGATTCATTTGCCGGATCAGCTCCAGCTTCTTTTTTCTCGTCCAACCCTTGATCTGTTTTTCGCGTGCAATGGCTGCATATACATCGGTCGTTTGTTCATAATAAAGCAAACGATCAACCTGATATCGCGCTGTAAAGCCTGTTATAATATGCGATTTATGCTCCTGCATTCGACGTATCAGATTATTGGTAACACCAACATACAATACATGATGATTTTTATTCGTCAATACATAAACATAATAATACTGCATTTAAACATCCAAATTCATCACGTATTTTGCATTTCTTTCGATGAATTCCCGTCTCGGCTCTACCTTTTCGCCCATCAGCAGAGCAAAGGTCTCGTCCGCTGCGGCGGCGTCCTCCATCGTGACCTGCAGCAGCGTGCGGTTTGCCGGGTCCATAGTGGTTTCCCAAAGCTGCTGGGGATCCATCTCACCCAGACCCTTATAACGCTGTACGCGCACGCCATCGCCCATTTCGGCGATGCAGTCGCGCTGCTGTTCCTCCGTATAGGTATAGCGCACATCCTTGCCCTTTTCATTTTTGAAAAGCGGCGGCTGCGCAATATATACATGCCCGTGCTCAATAAGCGGGCGCATAAAACGGAAGAAGAATGTCAGCAGCAGGGTACGGATATGGCTGCCGTCCACGTCGGCATCCGCCATCAGGATGATTTTGCCGTAACGCAGCTTGGCAAGATCAAAATCCTCGCCGAAGCCCGCGCCGAAGGCCGTGATCATCGGCGTCAGCTTATCGTTGCCATACACACGGTCGAGACGCGCCTTTTCCACGTTGAGCATTTTGCCCCACAGCGGCAGAATGGCCTGATGCCGCCGGTCGCGGCCTTCCTTGGCGGAACCGCCTGCGGAATCACCCTCGACGATGTAAATTTCGGTATAGGTGGGATCTTTCTCGATGCAGTCCGCCAGCTTGCCGGGCAGCGCTGCGGAATCGAGCGCGGATTTGCGCCGCGTCATCTCACGCGCCTTTTTAGCCGCCTCGCGGGCGCGGGCTGCGGTCTGTGCTTTTTCAATGATGGAACGCGCGACCTGCGGGTTTTCCTCAAAGAAGGTCATCAGCTTGTCAGAAACCATGCTGTCCACCAGCGTGCGCATATCGCTGTTGCCCAGCTTGGTCTTGGTCTGCCCTTCAAACTGGGCTTCCTGCAATTTAACCGAGATGATCGCAGTCAGACCCTCACGGGCATCCTCGCCCTTGAAGGACTCATCCTCCTTGAGAAGCTTATATTTTTTGCCGTAATCGTTGAGCACACGGGTCAGCGCAGCCTTGAAGCCGGTCTCGTGCGTGCCGCCCTCGGTGGTGTTGATGTTATTGGCAAAGGACAGGAACATTTCGTTATAGCTGTCCGTATACTGCATTGCAACCTCAGCCATCGAGGTATCGCGGCTGCCTTCCATATAGATGACCTGCTCATGCAGCGGCGTTTTGGTGCGGTTAAGGTGCTGCACAAACTGGCGGATACCGCCCTCGTAATGCATGACGTCCTCGGTCGGCTCGTCATCGCGCTCATCCCGCAGCGTGATTTTGAGACCTGCGTTCAGGAAAGCCTGCTCACGCAGCCGCTTTTCCAGCACATCATAATCAAACACGGTGGTTTCAAATATCTCAGGGTCGGCATGGAAGCGGATGGTCGTGCCGGTTTCGCTTTCACAGGGGGTATCCCGCATTTTCACCACGGTTACACCGCGCTCAAAGCGCATATAGTGTTTCACATGCCCATCGCGCACCTCGGCCTCCATCCAGTCGGACAGAGCGTTTACGACCGACGAACCGACGCCGTGCAGACCGCCGGACACCTTGTAGCCCGATCCGTCAAACTTGCCGCCCGCGTGCAGCACGGTCAGCACGACCTCAAGCGTTGGAATCCCCATCTGCGGATGGATGCCGCAGGGGATGCCGCGGCCGTTATCGGTCACACGGATGATATCGCCCTGCTCGATCGTCACCTCGATATGGGTGCAGTAGCCGGCGAGCGCCTCGTCGATCGAGTTATCGACGATTTCATACACCAAATGGTGCAGACCGCGCGCCGAGGTCGAGCCGATGTACATACCCGGACGCTTGCGGACAGCCTCCAGCCCCTCCAGCACTTGGATCTGGCTCTCATCATAGGTATCGGTCACCTTCAGATCGAGCATTTCATCCTTGATTTCCAGTTCTTCACTCATAATTTATAAAATTTCCTTTCCAGAAACTCAATAGGCTTCAAAACGGGGCCTTCTACGCTGCTGTCTGCCATCCTCAAACGGCATAACCCTTTTCTGCCCGCCGCTGCAAGGCCTGCGGGGAAAGCTGGGTCAGGTACAGTGTTTCTCCGAGCGTATCCTCGCACAAAACTGCTGCGCGCGGCAGATCCTCGTACAGTTCGATGATCCGCCCTTCCTCCTGCAGCCGGGTGAGCAGACGCTGCGTCCGTTTGGACACGGTTGCCGTATCCATATCAAACACGCAGACAACCTGCTGCAGCGGTACGATATAATCCTGTCCCAAATGCAGATACATCCAAAATCCCCCGGCGATTTTTATGGACAATGGAAAATGGAGAACGGAGAATGAAGGTATAGCAACACGCCGTCATTCTCCACTTTCCATTGTCCATTTTCAATTTATATTATACCACTTTTTTCATTGTTTGTGTAGCAAAAACCTTGTCAAGGTCAAATTATTTTGCCGTTTTGAATACAAAATACCGCGCCTGTCCGCAGCTTCTCCGAAATCCCGTCCTCGCAGCAGGTGATCAGCACCTGCCCGTCGGCGATCCGGTTGAGCACAAAGTCCTGCCGCCGGCGGTCCAGCTCGGAAAGCACATCGTCCAGCAGCAAAACCGGGTACTCGCCGTCCTCGTCAAAAAACAGCTCGCGCTCGGCCAATTTGAGCGATAGGGTACAGGTGCGTACCTGTCCCTGTGAGCCGAAGGAGGCTGCGCTGCGGCCGTCCAGCAGGATCTCCAGATCATCCTTATGCGGGCCGGACAGACAACTGCGCGCCGCAAGCTCGGCCGGCTTGTGCCGCATCACATGGTCGATCAGCTCCTGCTCGATCTGCCGGGCCGGGGCGAACGGATCGGTCACCGCGGACACCGTGCGGTACACGCCGGACAGTTTTTCCTGCGGCGCGATATCCGCATACACCGCCGCCGCATGCGCCAGCAGCTTATTGCAGTAATACGCCCGGTAACGGATGATCTGCGCCCCGATATGCGCCATCCGCAGGGAAAAATCCTCCCACATGGAAAGCAAAGAGGGCTTTTCCTCGCTGTCGCGCAGGATGCGGGTTTTGTGCTCGTGCAGCCGGTTATATTCCTCCAGATAACGCGCATAGTACGGCCGGAGCTGACACAGCGCAGTATCCAGAAACCGACGGCGCGCGCCTGCTCCCGCACGGATAAGCGCAAGATCCTCGGGACAAAATAAAACAGTTTTCAAAAGTCCCTGCACATCTGCCTGCCGTTTTTGACGCACGCCGTTTTTGTATATTTCCATTGCTTTTAAGCGTGAAAAACGCAGTTCCAGCGTATTTTCGCGCCCTTTCGCAGTGAAGTCAGCCTGAATAAAGGCATGTTCTGAGCCGAAGCGCAAGCCTTCCTTTTTTTGTGAGGTGCGGAACAGCCGCATCGTCGAGCAGGCCGCTGCCGCCTCGAGCAGATTGGTTTTGCCCTGCCCGTTTTCCCCGCAGATCAGGTTGACCGCAGGATCGAGTATGAACCGCTCGTTTTCATAATTGCGGAACTGCCCGAGTATAAGCGATTGGATATTCATAACTGCCTGCCCTTACCATGTATATTTTTGGTATCCCGCTGTCAAACGATCACGGTGGTCTGTCCGTCCAGTGTTACCCGGTCGCCGGGATACAGCTTTTTGCCGCGCATTGTGCAAACCGCATCGTTGACCAGCACCTCGCCTTCCGCAATGCGGAGTTTGGCTTCACCGCCGGAGCAGACCAGATTGGCAAATTTGAGAAGTGCGTCCAGTTTAATGAATTCGGTTTGAATTTTGATCTCAGTCATTGGCTTTCAACCTCACAGGCAGCACAAGATAGGTGTATTTGTCTCCTTCCAGCGGCGAAATGACGATCGGGTTAAGCGCACCTTTCAGCTGCAGTTTGACCTTTTCATCGCCGGCTGCACGCAGCGCGTCCAGCAGATAGCGGTTGTTAAAGCCGATCTCCAGATCCTCAATTGCACCGTCAAAGGAAAACTCATCATAGCTTTTACCGACCGCTGTAATGCAGGACATCTGCACATAAGAGCCGTCAAAATGCAGACGAACCGGATTTTTCAGCTTTTCGGAAACGATCAGCGACACACGTTCGATGCAGGTGATCATTTCATGCCGGTCGGCCTGCACCACGTGCTCAAACTCTGCCGGAATAGCGGCACGGTAATTGAGGAATTCGCCATCGATCAGGCGGGTAATCAGCGTTGTGCCGCCGATACGGAACAAAATGTTCTTTTTATCCGGGAAAATATCAACCGAACCGTCGTCATCGGTCAGGATGCGTTCGATTTCGCGCAGGGAAGAGCCGGGTACGACAAATTTCATATTGCCGAACACCCCTTCAACGGTTTCCCGGCGCACGGAGAGGCGGTAGCCGTCTACTGCAACCACATTGAGACGGTTTTCTTCCAGTTCAAACAGGCAGCCGGTGTGGATCGGCTTGGATTCGTTGTCCGAAACCGAAAAAATCGTTTGCGCGATCATGCTTTTCAGGATCGCCTGCGGCAGGGTAAAGCCGGTTTCGCTGGAAACCTCAGCCAGTGCGGGATATTCATCGGCTTCGGTAGCGATCAGGTTGAATACCGAACGGCCGCATTTGATGGTAGTCTGCAAATTTTCATTGCATTCCAGATAAATTATATCTTGCGGCAGTTTGCGCACGATATCGTACAGCAGGCGTGCGTTCAGTACAATACTGCCGGGTTCTACCACATCTACTTCGGTTGTTGTACGGATACCGATGGAAAGGTCGTAACCGGTGATGGTCAGTGTATTATTTTCTGCGGTCAGCAGCAGACCCTCAAGCAGCGGCATGGCGCTTTTGCCGGTAACGGCACGGGAAGCAGTGCCGATCAAACCGAGAAGGGTTTCTTTTTCACAGGAGAATTTCATTTACAGTCCTCTTTTCTCGGAAAACGTAAGAATAAAAAAGAATAGAATTTTATAGTAGTCATAGAGCTTGGGGAAATTGGGGAAAACCGTTGGAAAGCCCGTAACTATGGGAAAATTGTCGTACACAGGAGGTTGTGGATGGTTGTGGATGATTCCACAGGTTATTTTCCCCGTATTTTTATCCACAGGACAGGCGTTGTGGAATCCACAGGCTTGCTGTGGATAATATAGGCAGGTTGTGGATGGAATAAAGCTGTTGTGCTGGGGGAGCGGATCAGTTATTCCCCACGGATGTTGTTATGCAGTTTTTTGATCACTTCTTCGGTTTCCCGCGTGTTTTTGCGCTCTTCTTCGATTTTGTTGCAGGCGTGCATAACCGTGGTATGGTCGCGTTTGAAGATCTTGGCGATATCCGGGAAGGAATATTCCAGCTCTTGCCGGATCATGTACATGGCCATCTGGCGCGGATAGGCGACGTCTTTGGAACGGTTCTGCGAGATCATCTGCTCGACCGGGATGTAGAAATAGTTGGCGACTGCTTCCATGATGCGTTCGGGGGTGGGGTTGAGGCCGGGATTTTCCGTGCGCAGGGCGTCGATCGCGTTTTCCGCCAGCGGAATGGTGATGCGCTCGCCCATTAGCTCGTGCATAGCCTTGATTTTTTTCACCGCGCCCTCGAGCTGCCGGATGTTTGACTGGATGTTTTCCGCAATGTAGTTGGAAACTTCGTCAGGCAGGTCAACACCCATTTTGAGCGCCTTGTCGCGGATGATCGCGATGCGGGTTTCAAAATCGGGCGGCTGGATATCGGCAAGCAGACCCCATTCAAAACGGGTCTTCATGCGGTCTTCCAGAGTATTGATTTCCTTGGGCGGCCGGTCAGAGGTGAGGACGATCTGTTTTTTTGCTTCGTACAGTGCATTGAACGTGTGGAAGAATTCCTCCTGTGTGCGCTCCTTACCGGCAATAAACTGCACGTCGTCCAGCAGCAGCAGATCGACCATGCGGTATTTGTTGCGGAAGGTCTGTACGTTGCCTTCCTGAATGGCAGTGATCAGCTCGTTGGTAAAATCCTCGCCCTTGGTGTAAATGATGCGGTATTCCGGATGTGTACGGCGGATCACATTGGCGATTGCGTACATCAGATGGGTTTTGCCGAGACCTGAGTTGCCGTAGATAAACAGCGGATTATTTTCCGCTGCCGGCCGCTGCGCCACGGCCAAAGCTGCCGCATGGGCGAATTTATTGGAAGAGCCGACGATAAACCGTTCAAATGTATAATCATCATACGGGGAAGAACTAGTAGCGGGAGCCGTATACTCGCCCGTTACCACAACAACCGCAACAGGATCGCCGGTCAGCTCATGCAGCACATTTTGCAGCGGCTCGGTGAAGCGCTGCTCAATGAAATCCTTCTTAAAATCGTTGGGGGAATGCAAAATCAAACGGTTGTCCGCAAAGGAAACAACCGTTACATCGTCGAACCAGGCCGAAAGGGTGGACGGCGGAAAATCTCGCTCAAGAAATTCGAGCGCCATTTCCAGTATGTTGTTGGCCATAGGGCGCCTCCTGTCGATATTGATACAATTCTATAATAGCATAAGTTATCCACAGTTTCAAATGCAAATTGTGAATAAGTCGCCTGCCTTATCCGGGCAGCAGCCCAATTTATAGTGTTTTTTTTGAACTTGCACCCAAGATATTGAAAGGCGTGGAAAAAATAAAAAATCCTTGACATTTTGGCGCTTTTATAGGATAATAATTAGCGTATCCTATTATGCGGACAGGCAGCGGCATGTGCCCGCAAAAGAGCGCCGGACCTATGCCGGTGCCCATCCGTAACGATTATTGTAACAGGGAGGTGCACGAAAGATGAAGAGAACTTATCAGCCCAAGAAGCGTCAGCGTTCCAAGGAGCACGGCTTCCGCAAGCGTATGCGTACCGCGAACGGCCGTAAGGTACTGGCTCGCCGCCGCGCGAAGGGCCGCGCGAAGCTGAGCGCCTAATATCCGAAGAACTTCCAAAGTCCTCCGGATATGAATGACAGATCTTAAATAAGCTGTCATTTGATCCCCGAATATCGCCGCCCGGAGGGGCTGCGTCGGGGGGTAAAAAGTCAGGCCACATGCCTTGGCTTTTATGAAAATGACGCGGTCATTTTCTATTGAATACGCGCCTGCGGCGCGGAAAGTAAAGTGCAGCGAGCCGCTTATTGCAAGCGGCTCGTTTTTTCCAGTACGGAAAAACGGCAGAATATGATTGGGGCGGAATGCGCCGTGCACATTGGCATTCCGTCGGCTTTGCAAACCAGTTTGCTGCAAAGAACTGAAAAAGGAAGTCCGCTTGCGGACGGCCTTTCGTTTTTTTCACGGGCATCGGAAAAAACGAGGAGCAAAAGAAAAGATGAAACACACCATATCCTTAAAGGAAAACCATGAGTTTCGGCGGTTGTATTATCGCGGCGTTTCCACGGCGGGCCGGCACTTAGTGCTGTACTGCCGCAAAAATAAACGCGGCTACAATCGGTTGGGACTGACGGTCAGCGCCAAAATGGCAGGTGCGGTGCAGAGAAACCGCATCAAACGTCTGCTGCGGGAAGCATATCGCCTGCATGAGGACGAATTTGCCACCGGCGTGGATCTTGTGCTGGTCGCACGCAGCCGTGCGGTCGGCGCAACTTATTGGGAAATCGAAAAATCGCTGTTGCGCGCCCTTCGGGAAAACAAGGCCGCAGCGGCTCAGCCGTGAAGCGGCTGCTGCTGGCGGGGATCCGTTTCTACCGCCGTTATATTTCACCGGCCAAACCGCCCTGCTGCCGCTATATCCCAACCTGCTCGCAGTATGCACTCGAAGCGATTGAGAAATACGGTGCGCTTAAGGGAGGGTGGCTTGCCGTTAAGCGGATCTGCCGGTGTCATCCGTTTTCCAAGCATGATCCTTATGATCCGGTGCCGTAACGGCACAGAGGGATCGTTTTCCATGCAAATTATCAAGTTTTTTGGGGCGTGTTCCCCAATTGTTGGAGGTTAATCATGACAGCAGAACAACTGGCAAGTTTGGTCAAAGATCCCGGTTTCTTTGGCCTTGCGATCGTGCGTCCGTTCGGCCTCATCCTGCTTTGGATCTATGAGTTCGTTCAGAATTACGGTCTTACTGTTATCATTTTTGCACTGCTGGTCAAGCTGATCTGCATCCCGCTCTCGATCAAGAGCAAAAAAAGCATGATGGCGATGACCGCAGTCAACGCGGAGCTGCAGCAGCTTCAGAAAAAATATGCAAACAACCGTGTCAAGCTGAATGAAGAGATGCAGAAGCTGTACGACCGTCACGGCGTCAATCCGATGTCGGGCTGTCTGCCGCAGCTGATCCCGCTGCCGATCATGATGGGTCTGTACTATGCCGTGCAGCAGCCGCTGCAGTACATTGTCGGCCTGGGCCGGGAGAGCGTGATCAATCTGGCAAACTTCATCGGTCTGGATCAGTTGGCCGGCGCCAATTATACGGTACAGATCGTGATTGCGGAAAAGCTCAGCCAGCTTGCCGATGCGGCGGGCAATTTTCCTGCAGAAGTGACCCGGTGCATTGTGGATGAAGGCGCAAGCCTGATCCCGCTGGACTTTAATTTCTTTGGTCTTAACCTTGCGACGACCCCGTCGCTTAAGGAGCCCGGCCTGATGTGGCTGATCCCGATCCTTTCCGGCCTGACTGCCTTCCTTTCCAGCTATATCATGCAGCGGATGCAGCAGGGCAAGAATCAGGCGCCCAATCCGGCTGCCAGCCAGATGAAGATGATGAATATTATGATGCCGCTGATGTCGGTATACTTTGCCTTTATTCTGCCGGGCGCAATCGGTATTTACTGGATTTTTAACAACGTGTTCTCCGCTGTGCAGGAGGTTATTTTGACCAAAACCCTGCGCGGCAAGCAGGAAAGAAAGCAGGCCGAGGAAGAAGCGCGGATCGAGGCAGAGAAGGAAGCCCGCCGCGCCGCGCATAAGGCTGCCCAGCAGAAGCAGGCGGAAAATGCGCACAAGAAAAAGGGGGGGAAATAAACTATGCAGAAGTTTATTGAAACAACGGGCGAGACCCGCGATGCTGCGATCGAAGCGGCGCTGCGTCAGCTCGGTATGGACCGTGACGATGTTTCGGTTGAGGTGCTGGATAACGGGAAAAAGGGTTTTCTCGGCTTTGGCGCAACACCGGCCCGCGTGCGCGTGACCTATGAAGCGCCCGAAGAGCCGGCGGCAAAGCAGCCCGCTGCACCTGTCCACACCCCTGTGCAAAAACCGGCGCAGCCCGCGCGGGAGGAAAAGCCCGCTGAAAAGCCGGTTAAGCTCTCCGTTACGGATGAGGATGATACCCCTCGGCTGGTGAAGGCCGCCCCGGCGGATTTTGTGCCGGAAAAGCTTGAGATCGAGCGTCCGCCCCGCCGCGAGCGTCCCCGCCGGGAGCGCGGCGGCCGCCGCGAACGCCGTCCGCGCGAAGAGCGTCCGGTCACGCCGTCCGTTCCCAAGGAGCGTGAGCTGATCCCGGTTTCCGAGGAAGGCATGAAGCAGGCGGAAAAGCTGGCAACCGATTTTATCACCGGCCTGCTGGAAAAAATGGGTGTAGAGGGTCAGGTGACCACGCTGCCGCAGATCGAGTGCGACCAGCTGCGCTTGGATATTTCCGGCCCGGATATGGGCCCGATCATCGGCCGCCGCGGCGATACGCTGGACGCCATCCAGTACCTCGGCTCGCTGGTGCTGAATAATGCGCTGGAGGAGCATGTCCGTCTGTCGGTCAACACGGAAAATTACCGTGAAAAGCGGATGGAAAGTCTGGAGCGTCTGGCACGAAAAATGGCGATGAAGGTGGTTAAATCCCACCGTTCGATGACGCTCGAGCCTATGAACCCGTATGAGCGCCGCATCATCCATGCGGCTTTGCAGGATTTTAACGGCGTTACCACGTATTCGACCGGCACGGAGCCGGGACGCCGTGTTGTTATTGCACCGGATAACAGCTCCCGTGCGCATCACTGATTTGGGGCGGGTATCTTATGAATGATACAATTGCCGCTATTTCCTCCGCAGGCGGGCCGATCGGCTTGATCCGGGTTTCGGGTGAACGGGCGGTGCAGGCGGTATCCGCGGTGTTCCGTGCAAAAAACGGCCATCCGATGACCGAAGCGCCCAGCCAAAAGCTGGTTTACGGCACGCTGCATGATAAAGCCGGCAAGGTGATCGACTGCTGCTATGCAGTGGTCTTTCACGCGCCCTATACCTATACCGGCGAGGATATGGCCGAATTGCAGTGCCATGGCTCGACCGCTGTGCTGACGCAGGCGCTGGATGCGCTGTTTGCGCAGGGTGTCCGGCAGGCGGAGGCAGGCGAGTTTACCCGCCGGGCGTTTCTGAACGGCAAGCTCGGTCTGTCCGAAGCCGAAGCGGTGCACGACCTGATCACTGCCCGCACGGCGGAAGCCGCGCAGAATGCAGCCGCGCAGGTAATGGGCGCAGTTGGTTCGCCCGTGCAGGAGATGCGGGACGATCTGATCGGTATGGTCGCGCATTTTCATGCGGTGGTGGATTTTCCGGATGAGGATATTGATCCGGTGCTGTTTGAGGATGCAGCCGCGCTGCTACACCGCACCACCAGCCGCCTGTATGCCATGGCGGAAAGCTATGAACGCGGGCGTATCCTGCGCGAGGGTGTGCCGTGTGTGATCCTCGGACGGCCGAATGCGGGCAAATCCACGCTGCTCAATACGCTGCTTGGACGTGAGCGTGCAATCGTGACCGATATCCCGGGTACAACGCGCGACCTGATCGAGGAAAATGTCAAGGTTGGTCAGGTATTGCTGCGGGTGACCGATACCGCCGGTCTGCGCGATACTGAAGATCCAATCGAGCAGGCGGGCATTGACCGGGCGATGGCAGAGGCCTCGGCCTCTTCGCTCATTTTGGCGGTGTTTGACGGCTCGCGCCCGATCGGGGAGGACGATATGCTCGTGCTTGCGCGTTCTGCGGGGCATCGCGCGATCGCCGTCATCAACAAGGTGGATCTGCCGCAGCAGTTGGATGAAAAGCTGCTCAAAAAGCATTTTCTGCACATCGTTCCGATCTCTGCCAAAACCGGAGAGGGGATGGAGCGTCTGCTTGGGCTGATCCCGCGTACCGTCGGTATGGGGGATGGCGCGTTTGACGGCGCATTGATCACCAATGCCCGGCAGGCCGCTGCACTGGCACGCGCCGCCGAACGGTGTGAGGCTGCGCTGTACGCCGCCCAGTCCGGCATGACGCCGGATGCCGTTGTTATGGATGCGGAGGGTGCGATCGCCGCGCTTGGCGAGATCACCGGGGAAACCGTAACCGAAGCGGTTGTTTCCCGCATTTTCAGCGATTTCTGCGTGGGAAAATAATCGAACGATTGAGCCAAAAAGGGCCGTCTGCCGCGCGCAGCGGCTCTTTTTGCTCTCATCCGTTTGGCAGTATACTTATATTACGATTTGTAATATAAGTATCAATATATAAACACATATGAATCAATTTTTTCTGCCAGAGTGCAAGTTATCCAAAGTTTACACAGAGTTATCAACAGGTATGCACAAAGTGAAACAAGTCAATGTTGAGTTTATACAAATCATCATGCGAATTTTCAGATGGGGGAGGACGAGCCATGCGCAGCTTTGAAGCGGAAGCATTTGATGTTGTTGTGATCGGTGCAGGACATGCGGGAATTGAGGCCGCGCTGGCTGCAGCACGTTTGGGCTGTAAAACCGCCTGCTTTACGATCAATCTGGATGCGGTTGGCAATATGCCGTGCAATCCGGCAATCGGCGGCACGGCCAAGGGGCATTTGGTGCGTGAGATCGACGCGCTCGGCGGCGAAATGGCACGGGCAGCGGATGCCGCGTGTATCCAGTACCGGATGCTCAACCGTGGGAAAGGGCCGGCGGTGCACTCGCTGCGTGCACAGGCTGACCGGATCGCGTACCGTTCCTATATGAAGCACGCGTTGGAATTGCAGCCGGGCTTGCAGCTCATGCAGGATGAGATCGTTGCGGTCGAGGCAGAGGACGGTGCGGTCAGTGCAGTGGTCACCGCAATCGGTGCACGGCATCCGGCGAGGGCGGTTATCGTGGCATCGGGCACTTTTCTCGGCGGTCGCATTATCATCGGTGACTACGCGCGCGAAAGCGGGCCGGACGGCATGGCAGCGGCAAAACCGCTGACCGATAGCCTGCGTTCTCTTGGCCTGCGGCTGCAGCGGTTCAAAACCGGTACGCCGCCGCGCATCCATCGCCGGTCGATCGACTTTACCGGCTTGGAGCTGCAGCAGGGCGAAGAAGAGATTATTCCCTTTTCGTTTGAAACAACACAGCCGCCCGCAAACCGCGTGGTTTGTCATTTGACCTATACCACATCCGAAACGCATGCGCTGATCCGCGCAAATTTGGATCGTTCTCCCCTGTACGGTGGTAAGATCGATGGGATCGGTCCGCGCTACTGTCCTTCGATTGAGGATAAGGTGGTGCGCTTTGCGGATAAGCCCCGTCATCAGTTGTTCCTTGAGCCGATGGGACTGGATACCGAAGAGATTTACGTGCAGGGCTTTTCCTCTTCCATGCCGTTTGATGTGCAGCGGGATATGCTGCACACGGTAAAGGGCTTGGAGCATGCGGAGATCATGCGCCCGGCGTATGCGATCGAATACGACTGTATTGATCCGCTGGAGCTGCTGCCTACGCTCGAAACCAAAAAGGTGCATGGTTTATACGGCGCCGGTCAGTTCTGCGGTTCCTCGGGCTATGAAGAAGCCGCTGCTCAGGGTCTTGTGGCGGGGGTAAACGCTGCATTATGGCTCAAGGGAGAGCCGCCGCTGGTGCTCGACCGGGCGGACGGTTATATCGGTACGCTGATCGATGATCTGGTGACGCGTGGGACGAATGAGCCGTACCGCATGATGACCTCGCGTTCGGAATACCGGCTGCTGCTGCGTCAGGACAATGCGGACGAGCGGCTCGTGCCGATCGGTGTGCGGATCGGTCTGAATCCACCGGAGCGCGGGGAGGCGGTGCGCCGTAAGTACGCGCAGGTACAGCAGGAGATCGACCGTCTTTCGTCTGTCGGCATTGCGCCGTCGGACACGCTGAACGGGTTTTTGGCGGGACAGAACAGTGCGCCGGTCAAGGATGGCTGTAAGCTGATCGATCTACTGCGGCGTCCCGAACTCAGCTACGCGGTGCTTGCGCGGTTTGACCCGGATCGTCCGGTGCTGCCTGCGGTCATCCGCGAGCAGGTTGAGATCCGTGTGAAATACGCAGGGTATATCAGTCGGCAGGAAAAAGATGTAGAACAATACCGCAAGCTGCAAAGCCGTGCACTGCCGCCCGATTTGGATTATCAGGCGATCGACTCGCTCCGTTTGGAAGCCCGCCAGAAGCTGGATCAGGTGCGTCCGCTGAATTTCGGGCAGGCGGCTCGTATTTCGGGTGTGTCCCCGGCGGACATCACCGCACTGATGATTTATATCAATACAAAAATGGAGAATTGATAATGGAGAATGGTGGGGCGGGGGAAGCGTATATCGTGATTGCGCTTGGTGATTGATCTGCTATTTTCCATGATCCATCCTTCATTATCCATTCAGAAAGGGGTGTTCTTATGACAGCGTGGGAACTGCTGGAAAGCGGCCTGCACGAGATGCATGTTTCGTTTTCTCCACAGGCTGTGGAAAGATTGCTGCTGTTTTCCGATTTGCTGCTGGAAAAAAATAAGGTGATGAACCTGACGGCGGTAACGAGATCCGAGGAAGTGATCACCCGGCATTTTTTGGACTGCGCAGCGCTCGTGCCTTGGCTGAAAGCAGGACAGTCGGTGCTTGATGTCGGTACAGGGGCAGGTTTTCCCGGTTTACCGCTGGCGATCCTGTGCCCGGATGTACAGTTCACACTGCTTGATGCACAGCGTAAACGGATCGACTTTTTGAACGAAGTGATTACAATGCTTGGACTGACTAACTGCACCGCGGTGCATGGCCGTGCGGAGGAATTTGCTGCGGCGCACCGTGCTGCATTTGATGTGGCGGTATCCCGTGCGGTCGCGGAATTGCGTATGCTGTGCGAGCTGGCTCTGCCGATGGTTAAAACCGGTGGTGTGTTCTATGCGATGAAGGCGGCTGACTGTCTGGATGAGATTGGTTCGGCTGCAAATGCTTTTTCCGTGCTGGGTGCACCGGCGGCTGAACTGCTGCGGTATATTGTGCCGCACGATGGGGTGGAGCGTGTTCTGGTGCGCCTGCATAAAATCGCAGAGACGCCGGAAAAGTATCCGCGTCGGTTCAAAAAAATCCAGACCGATCCGCTGTGATTCAATATATTACAAATCGTATCCCCTCCGTATGGAAATTACGGAGGGTTATTTTTTGTCCGAAAAACAGAGGAAATGTGGTATTTATCCGTGGAAATGACAGATGAACGTCGAATCAGGCGGGTTTTGCGGTCGATTTTGCTTGCCAATATGTAATAATATGGTAATCTATTACCGAAGGACATAAGAACATATGGTTCGGAGAACTGTATTTTCGGACACACTGAGGGAGGAGCAAGCATGATGTCTGTGTTGTCATTGGTAACCGGTCGGGAAGACCGAACACTGCGCCGCATTCGTGTAAGTGATATTGCGCGTAATCCAAATCAGCCGCGTAAGTATTTTGATCCGGAGGCGATTGCGCAGTTGGCGGAAAGTATTCGGCAGTATGGGGTGCTCAATCCGTTAACAGTGCGCCGATTACCGACTGGCGGATATGAGTTGGTTGCGGGGGAGCGCCGATTGCGGGCGGCCCGTGTAGCAGGGTTAAATGATGTGCCTTGTCTGGTGATTGCAGCGGATAATGAAGATTCGTCTGCGATTGCGCTCGTCGAGAATTTACAGCGGCGTGATCTTGACTTTTTTGAGGAGGCGCAGGGATTCCGTCGGCTGATCGACCAGTATGGTTTAACGCAGGAAGAAGCTGCACGTAAGGTTGGCAAAACGCAATCCGCAGTTGCTAATAAGCTGCGGCTGCTGCGGCTCTCCGCTCAGAATATGGAGCTGATTCGCAGTGCTAATTTAACCGAGCGGCATGCACGCTGTCTGCTGCGGTTAGAGGAGGAGAGTGACCGCATCAATGCAACCAACTATATCATCGAGCATGATTTGAATGTTAGCCGGTCAGAGCAATATATCGAATCGCTGCTGGCGCAGGAGCAGGAGCCGGAAACTGCATCCGGCGGAGGGCGCAAGGTCGTGCGGTTGATTAAGGATGTGCGGTTTTTTTTGAATACCCTCAATCGTGCTGTGGGCGTTATGGTAGATGCAGGCGTCGGCGCTACGGTTGAGCAGCAGGAAAGTGATGATGGTTTAACATTGACCATCAACATTCCACATGTACATGCCTGAGCGATGTTTCACGTGAAACATCGGCAGTATAACGAAAGGGGAGAGGGCGCAACTTTGGCTCTCTCCCCTTGTTTCACGTGAAACAAAAGAGAAAAGGAAACAGATATGTTTCACGTGAAACAAAAAAATAGAAGAAATGCAGCAGTGAAAACAAGAATTTTATATGAATTGCTTTGCTTTGCCAAATAGGTGTGATATAATAAAATCCGTAGGAAAATCTGCAAAGAATAGAAGGGATTCCACTATGGGTAAAATAATTGCGTTTGCCAATCAGAAAGGTGGTGTCGGCAAAACGACGACCGCGATCAATCTGGCAGCAGCGCTGGCAGAGCGCGGAAAACGTGTTTTGCTGTGTGACTTTGATCCGCAGGGAAATGCGACATCAGGTTTTGGCGTTGATCCGCGTTCTCTGCAAACCTCTATCTATGATTTGATTGTGGCGGATGAACCGGATGTGAAAAGTGCAATCGTGTCCACCAAGTGGGTTGATTTAATTGGAGCCAATGTCAATCTTGCCGGTGCAGAATTGGATCTGATTGCATTGGAGAACCGTGAAAAGCGCCTGAAAAGCGTATTGGATCATGTGCGGGAGGATTATGATTATATTTTCATCGATTGTCCGCCGTCACTTGGCTTGCTGACACTCAACTGTCTGTGTGCATCGGATAGCTTTTTGGTGCCGCTGCAATGCGAATATTATGCATTGGAAGGTCTCAGTCAGCTGATGACGACTGTCCGCATGGTTAAAAAAGGCATGAATCCGGCATTGGAAATGGAAGGTGTGCTGCTGACCATGTTTGACGGCCGCACCAATCTATCCATTCAGGTGGTGGAAGAGGTTAAAAAACACTTCCCGGGGGAGGTATTCTCTTCGGTCGTGCCGCGTAATGTACGTCTGAGCGAAGCACCCAGCCATGGAAAACCAATTACCGATTATGACCGGATGTGCCGCGGTGCAGAGGCGTATCTCACACTGGCAGATGAGATTTTGAAGAAAAATGCACGAAAGGGGAGGGGCTGATGGCAGCAGGCAAAAAGGGTCTGGGCGGCGGCTTGTCCAACCTATTCGGTGACGATGCTGCCGATCTCCGTGCGGAAAACGCACCGCAGGATGGGAGTATTTCCAGTCTTGCGCTTTCCAAGGTAGAGCCAAACCCGAATCAGCCGCGTAAGATATTCGATCCGGACGCCTTGCAGGAGTTGGCAGAAAGCATTCGGCAGCACGGCGTGATTACACCAATCACCGTGCGCCCGGCAGAAAAAAACGGATACTATCAAATCATCGCAGGTGAGCGGCGTTGGCGAGCGGCGCGTATGGCAGGCTTGCAGGAGATTCCCGCAATGGTGCTGGAAGCGCAGGAGCATGAGGTGATGGAGCTTGCGCTGATTGAAAACCTGCAGCGGCAGGATCTAAACCCGATCGAAGAAGCCGAAGGTTACGAACAGCTGATGCAGCAGTTCGGCTTGACGCAGGAGGAGGTCGCGCAGCGTGTGGTCAAATCCCGGTCGGCGGTAGCTAATGCACTTCGGCTGCTCGGTTTACCCGGTGAGGTACGCACAATGGTAGCGGATGGAAAACTATCCGGCGGCCATGCCCGTGCGGTGCTTGCCGTAGCGGAAGCGGACAAGCGTGTAATGGCAGCACAGCAGATGATCGGCCTGAGCGTGCGTCAGGCAGAAGCGCTGGCTAAACGCATCAATAAAAAACCAGTGGAAAAACCGCAGCCGCAGGGATTTGCAGTTGATTATATTGCTGAACTGGAAAAAGAACTGGAAACCGTGCTGGGACGCAAAATCAGCATCCAGCAGGGAAAAAACAGCGGACAGCTTGCACTGGAATACTACGGCGCAGAGGATCTGGAACGTTTGGCCGATGCGCTGCGCAGTCTGCGCGTGTAAGGGAGGAAGCCTATGGAAGAGCAAAATAAGGCGTCGGAACAGTCTAAGCCGCAGAAAAAACTCAGCCGTACCACGCTGACCTTTTATATCGTCGGCCTATTTTCAGTGGCGATCGCACTGATTTTAATTAGCTATGTGGCGCAGGCACGGGCGGACAAGCAGCTCGATACGCTGAACGATAAGCTGACCGAGCAGCAGACGGTAGCACAAGGGGCGACCCAAAAAATGGAAGAATTACAGCGGCAATACGACACCCAGCAGCAGCTGATCGATGGCGCAAAGCAGGCATTTGGCAAGGATGCACTGCTTGCTGCTGCGGACGAGCAGACGCTGGATATACAGGCCGGCCGTCTGGCAGCACGGAGCAGCGCACTTTCCCTGTTGACAAAATTGCAGCAGGAGCTGCTGCGGGAGGATTACACCGCTGCGCAGGAATTGTATGATGAAATGGTGAAAACCTATACCGAAGCGGCGCTGACGCGGGAAGGCTCGGATGAGACCCTGTGGCTGCTGACCGAGGAAGAAGCCAAAATTTTTCAGGCGATACAAAAGCAGCTGAATACCAATTCGTAAATCAAATCCATAAGGAGAGAAAATAAAGCCATGCTGGATATCAAATTTGTCCGACAGAATCCGGACGTTGTTAAGGAAAACATCAAAAAGAAGTTTCAGGACGAAAAGCTGCCGCTGGTCGATGAGGTCATCGACTTTGACGCCAAGTTCCGCGCAGCCAAGACCCGCTGCGACGAGCTGCGCGCCCAGCGCAACAAAAAGTCCAAGGAAATCGGCGGCCTGATGGCTAAGGGCATGAAGGACGAAGCTGAGCAGGTCAAGGCGGAAGTGAAGGCCATGGCGGATGAAATGGCAAAGCTCGAAGAGGACGAAAAGATTTTTGCCGAGGAAGTCAAAAACCGCATGATGGTCATTCCGAACATCATCGACCCCTCGGTGCCGATCGGTAAGGATGATTCCGAGAACGTCGAGATCGAAAAGTTCGGCGAGCCGGTCGTACCGGAGTACGAAGTGCCCTATCATGTGGACATCATGGAAAGCTTTGACGGCATTGATCTGGATGCGGCGCGCCGCACCTCGGGCAATGGTTTCTACTATCTGAAGGGCGATATTGCACGGCTGCATTCGTCCATCCTGTCTTACGCGCGCGATTTTATGATCGACCGCGGCTTTACCTACTACATCCCGCCGTTTATGATCCACGGCGATGTGGTAAAGGGCGTTATGTCCTTCAAGGAAATGGAAAACATGATGTACAAGATCGAGGGCGAGGATCTGTACCTGATCGGCACTTCTGAGCATTCGATGATCGGCAAGTTTATCGATACCATCAATGACGAGGAGACCCTGCCGCAGACGCTGACCAGCTATTCGCCCTGCTTCCGCAAGGAAGTTGGCGCGCACGGCATTGAGGAGCGCGGCGTATACCGCATCCATCAGTTTGAAAAGCAGGAGATGGTCGTCGTCTGCAAGCCGGAGGAATCCCCGATGTGGTACGATAAGCTGTGGCAGAACACGGTTGATTTCTTCCGTTCGCTCGATATTCCGGTGCGCACGCTCGAGTGCTGCTCGGGCGATCTGGCCGATCTCAAGGTCAAGTCCTGCGACGTAGAGGCATGGTCGCCGCGCCAGAAGAAGTATTTCGAGGTCGGCTCCTGCTCCAATCTGGGCGATGCACAGGCGCGCCGTCTGGCGATCCGCGTGCGCAGCAAGGAAAACCCGAAGGAGCTGTATTTTGCCCACACGCTCAACAACACCGTAGTAGCGCCCCCGCGCATGCTGATCGCGTTCCTGGAGAACAACCTGCAGGCGGACGGCACGGTAGCCATTCCGGTGCCGCTGCGTCCTTATATGGGCGGCAAGGAAAAGCTGATCCCCAAAAAGTAAAAATAATTGAGAATGGACAATGGAGAATGAAAGCGTCACGCAGCTTTATCATTCTCCATCATCCATTCTGCATTCTCCATTTTAGTTAGGGAGGCAATAGAATGGAAGTTGGCATTAAGGGTGAAAAGAAATTCACCGTAACCGAGGAGCAGCTCGCAGCACATGTCGGCAGCGGTCTGGTCAATGTATTTGCAACCCCGATGATGATCGCGGCAATCGAGAACACCGCGGCGGGCAGCGTAGCGCCCTATCTGGAAGAGGGCAAGACCACGGTCGGCACGCTGGTGAACGTCAGCCATGTATCCGCTACACCCGCAGGCATGGAAGTGCGCGTGGAGACCGAGCTGACCGAGATCGCGCCGAACGGCAAGATTTTCACGTTCAAGGTAGCGGCCTATGACGAAGCCGGACTAATCGGCGAGGGCACGCATCAGCGCGCGGTCGTTGCCAAGGAGCGCTTTGAGCAGAAGGCGCAGGCCAAGAAAAACGCATAAGGAAGCTGTCGGAAAATAAAATTTTTCCGACAATCTGTATCTGGGTTTTGCCAGACACGGACGAGAAAAAGTATAAAAGCTGAGGTACACGCCCTCAGCTTTTATGCATTTGTCCCTATTTTCCATTTTTCATTCTCCATTGCAAGGAGGTTTTTGTATGGAACAGCCAATTTATCAATACGGAAAAACCGAAACCGACGCGCTTTCCGCCGCCGATCCGGTGCTGGGTGCAGCGATAGAACGCATCGGCCCTATTGAACGCGCAGTGATGCCCGACCTGTTTGAAGCGCTTATCAACGCTATTGCCGGGCAGCAGATCTCATCCAAGGCGCTGGCGACCGTGTGGGCACGGCTGTGCGATGCGGTCGGGTCGGTCACGCCGAATAATTTGCTTGCGATAGGAGAGGAGTGCCTGCGCGCCTGCGGACTGTCCGGCAGGAAGGTGCAGTATATGCGGTCTGTCGCGCAGGCGGTGGCAAGCGGTGCGTTGGATATCCACAGCCTTGTGGACAAAACCGATGAAGAGGTCATCCGCACCCTGACCGCACTGCCCGGCGTCGGCCAATGGACGGCGGAAATGCTGCTGATTTTTTCTTTGCAGCGTCCGAATGTGCTCGCCTATGACGATTTGGGCATCCGCAGGGGCATGTGCCGCCTGTACGGGATGGATACGCTCTCCAAAGCGCAGTTTGATGTATATTACGCGCGTTATACACCCTATGCCACGGTAGCCGGACTGTATTTGTGGGCGGTGGCGGCTGAACCGTAGCTTTGCGGCAGCAGGGAGGAACGGTTATCCCTAAAAGTTATCCCAAGCCTGTGGAAAAATATCCGCTGCCACTGTGTGATAAAATCACGGTGGGGTTGAAAAAAAGGGGTATAATAAAGCCATAAACAAAATATAAACGAATAAGAGGTGCTGATCGATGTCTATGCTGCAGATCAATCAAAATAATTATCGCGAATTAGTGGAACAGGCGGGCCAGCCCGTACTGCTCGAATTCTGGGCGCCGTGGTGCGTTTACTGCCGCCGTATTGCAGGTGTGGTAGCAAAGCTGCCCGAAGCGTACGCAGGGCGTGCCGCAGTCGGTCAGATCAATATTGATGATGACCCCGCGCTGGCACAGCAGTTTGAAGTGGATACCATTCCGTCGCTTATTCTGGTGCGGGATGGTAAACCGGGCGAAAAGCTTGTCGCACCCGGCTCCAAGGCGGAAATCGACGCTTGGATGCAGGCGCAGTCGGTCTGACCGCGCGGCAGGATCAGAAGGAGGCAGGTCAAATGGCAACCATCTACGATATGCTGGTCATCGGCGGAGGGCCGGGCGGTTATACCGCCGCCCTGTATGCCGCCCGTGCGGGACTGCGCGTGCTGGTGATCGAAAAGCTTTCGGCCGGCGGGCAGATGGCGACCACCGAGCAGGTGGAGAATTATCCCGGTTTTGATGAAGGCGTGGACGGCTTCGAACTGGGCGAACGGATGCAGCGCGCGGCGGAGCGCTTCGGCGCGCAAAGCCTGCTGGCAACGGTCAGCCGCTTGGAATTGTCGGGTGAGATCAAACGTGCACACACGGATGAAGGCGTGGTCGAAGGGCGCACCGTCGTCATCGCAACCGGCGCTTCGCCCCGTCCGCTCGGCTTGCCGGAGGAGCAGGGGCTGATCGGCAGGGGTGTTGCCTACTGCGCCGCCTGCGACGGAATGTTCTACAAGGGCAAAACAGTCGCAGTGATCGGCGGCGGCAATACCGCCGTAGCAGATGCCCTGCTGCTTGCCAAGCTGTGTGAAAAGGTCTATCTGGTGCACCGCCGTGATACTTTGCGGGCAACCAAGGTATACGAAAAAGCGCTGGCGGCAGCGGAAAATCTTGAAATCGTCTGGGACAGCCGTCCGGCCGCCCTGCTGCATGCAGAACGGGTCAACGGCATCCGTTTGGAAAACGTTAAAACCGGTGCGCAGCGTGAGATCGCCGTGGACGGCGTGTTTACCGCCATCGGCCGTGTGCCGGATACCGGCCTGCTGGAAGGACAGGTCGAGCTGGACGCACAGGGCTATATCGCGGCGGATGAAACCACGCGCACCAGCCTGCCGGGTGTATTTGCGGTAGGCGATGTCCGCACCAAGGCGGTGCGGCAGATCGTCACCGCTGCGGCAGACGGCGCGGTTGCCGCCCACTTTGCGGAAGATTACCTGAATGGGATCTAAAGCGCTCTTTGTATTTCTCTCTCTGTTTTATAACATAAATCCTGTATTTCTCCATCTGTGTTGGAGCTGTGCAGGTGATAAAAAAAGTCAGGCATATCGCCTGACTTTTTTTGCATTGCAGTATATGATTTTGAATTTAATACGCTTTTTCCACTGCCGCGGTCAATACGCGCGAGGCGACTGAGCCCGCAACCGACGAGCCGCCGCCGCCGTTTTCTACCAATACGATAAAAGCGTACGGTGTGGCACTGTCCCGCAGAAAGCCGGTGAACCATGCGTTCGGGGTCTTGTCCGGTCCGACCTCGGCTGTGCCCGATTTGGCGCAGATGTCCATGCCGGGGAAGCGGTCCTGTCCGTAGGTTTCAATAACGTTGTTGTGCATCATGTCCGCAATGGTGCGGGCGGTCGTGCCGTCGATCAGCTCGCCCGATTTGCGCGGCGCATAGATGCCGGTCGGCAGTCCGTAGGCGGTGGTGGATTTTTCAATGAGACGCGGCATGGCAGCCTTGCCGCCGTTTGCAATCGCGCCCATATACAGCATCATGTTGATCGGGCACATGGTGTCCTGTCCCTGACCGACGCCCGACCAGGCAAGCTGGTTGTCGTTGCCGGTAAAATCAAACCGTCCCTGCGAGGTGTTGATGCCGTCCACCTTGATGGATTCGGTCAGCCCAGCGGCATCGGTGTATTTCTGCATGGTGTCCCCGCCCAGCTCGACCGCGAGCCGGCCAAACACACCGTTGCACGAAACTGCAAGCGCGTCCTCAATATCCAGTTCGCCGTGGGCGTAAGGGCAGGTCACAACGTCGCCGCCGATTTCCGTCGAGCCGGTGCAGCTCCATGTGCGCGAAAACAGATCGGGGATATTCTCGATCGCGGCGTTAAGTGTCACGACCTTAAAAATCGAGCCGGGGATGGAGTTGGCGGACAGCAGGCGGTTGACATACACGCCTTCCCACGAGGGATCGTCCGGATCAATGGACGGGGGATCGGCGGGGTCAAATGTCGGCGTGGAGACCATGCAGAGGACTTCACCTGTTTTGTAATTGTATACGCCCACCGTGCCGCGCATTCCGCCGAGCGCCTGATAGGCGACGTTGTTGAGATAAGCGTCGATGGTCAGGTAAAGCTGGTTGCCCGTGCCCAGCGGGGAATACACGCCGGTCAGCAGGTTGTAGCCCGCAAGCTTGTCGGCAAAGGCGGTCAGCGCACCTGCGCCGATGTTGCCCGCCGGGTCGCCGACCGCGTGCAGGGTCGCCCGGCGGATATCGCCGTCCGGATAATAGGTGCGGTTGCCGTTTTCATCGAGCGAGGAGAGCACGTCTCCGTCACGGTCGAGGATGGTGCCGCCCTTGAGTGCACCGCTGTTCGAATACAGGTGACGGTTGTAGGGATAGGAGGCCCAGTCGCCGCCGTCCACCACAAAGCGGAAGCAGAACACCGCAAGACCAAGGCCGAGCAGCGCGGCCAGGATCAGGCAGAACACGCCGCGTTTTTCGATTTTCCGCATTTATTCCACCTCCCCGCGCAGCTCACGCCTCGAAGGCAGCCGGACAGCAAACGAAGCGTTCTGCCGCGTATCCGTCGCCTTGAGGAAGGCCAGCATGCCCCATGCCGACAGCATGGACGAGCCGCCGTTGGATACGAACGGCAGGGTCACGCCGGTAAACGGCAGGATATCGACCGCGCCGAACACATTCAGGCAGGTCTGAAACACCAGAAGGCTGGTTGCGGCGCAGGCCGCAATGGTGTAAAAGCTCGACCGTCCCGCGCGGCACGCCCGCACGGCAAATACCGCCAGCGTGATGATGCACAGAATGGTGAGCACCGCGATGATCAGGCCCCATTCCTCGCACAGCATGCCGAATACGATATCGGTATCCGCTGCCGGCAGACCGGAAAGCCAGCCCTTGCCCGCGCCCACACCGATCATGCCGCCCGAAGCAGCGGCAGTCAGCGTGTGGGTCTGCTGGAAGCCGGTGTCGTATACATCCTCCCATACATGACCCCACGAGGCAAAGCGCGCGGCAACGTGCGGCTTGATCGTCAGCATGACCATGCCGCCGCCGAAGCAGCCCGCGCAGATCAGGCCAAGGGTGGCAAAATCGCCCGAGCGCAGATAGGCAATGACGAGGAAGGTGACGAAAAACACCAGTGCGGTGCCAAAGTCGTTTTGTAATGCCAAACAGCCGCCGCAGATGCCGGTCAGGCCGATAAACATCCACAGGTTGCGCTTGTTGAACAGGCGGTCGAGCGTGGCCGCGCCCGCGAAGATATAGCAGATCTTGGCGATCTCCGAGGTTTGCAGCGACAGCGGGCCGAGCCGCAGCCATGCCTTGGCGCCGCCTTCCGACGAGCCGATCAGCAGCGTGATGGCAAGCAGGCCGACTGCCGCCGCCCCCATGAACCAGCGCACCTTCTGCGCGCGCGTCAGATCGCGCAGGAAAAAGCCGAGGATGAGGAAGAGCACCAGTCCCATCAGGATGGCAACAAGCTGCTTGGGCATTTCCTGCGGTACGGTCGAGCCGGTTACGGCAAGCGACAGCGTACACAGGAAAAATGCGATGGTCTCCATCTCAAAACCGATGCGGCGGAACGAGCGCATCACAATAAAGTAGCCCCAGCAGACCATGGTCAGCACCAGAAAGGTCAGCGGGATGGTGACAGTGGCTTCCGGCCCTGCCGCCACGATGAGCTGCAGCGCGGTCAGCACCTGAAACAGCGTCAGCAGAACAAGCGAACCCCACATACCTGCGGGACGGCCTTCCATGCGGCGTTCCGCCATCTGGCGGCGCTTTTCCTCGGCCGAGATAGGAACCAGCATGGTCGGGATGCCGCCGAAGGCGACGGTGTCGCCGTCCTCTACCACGGCATATTCGTCCACAGGCAGGTCGTTTACGGTTACACCGCCCTTGGAGCCGAGATCGTATACCGTCCACGAGCCGTCATCCTCGCGGATGAGCGCTGCATGCTGGCGGGATACCGAGGGATATTCAAGCTGCACATCGCAGGACGGCGCGCGGCCGATGATATTTTCCCAGTGGGTCAGCGGCAGACGCACGCCGTTTGCCATGCCCAGATAGCCCCAGACTTCGTCCGGGTGTTTGACCTTCCACAATGAGCGGATCGCGCCGACCAGAATCATCAGTGCCAGCACGGGGAAAATGAACCGCACAACCGTGGTGTACCATGCGCCCACCAGCGGGTTTTCCGCAAGGAATGCGGTTACCGTATCCAGCAGGCGCTGTAAAGCGTCGGTCATTTGTTTTCCTCCCTTCCGGAGAACCGAATCGAAATGTACGGTTACAGACACAACCTGTCTATAACCTTTATATTATAGCATATTTGTCAAGCCATAAAGCAGAAAAAAGCTGCCTGCGGTATCCCACAGGCAGCACAGTCTGTCGAAAAAGCCTTCGCGCGAGCCGCGCGCATCCAATAGAAAATGGCAGCAAGCTGCCATTTTCATAAAAACCCGCGACACGTGCGTGGGTTTTTATACAAGGGGACGGAAAATTGTGCCCAAAGGGCGCGATTCGCAGTCACAAATTCGAGCGAAAGCGTGGTTTCGATCGAGAGACTGTTCGAAAAACGAAGTTTTTCGACAGTCTCAGTTGCCTGCGGTATCCCGCAGGCAGCATGGCCTTACAGCAGGGCGGCGGCGCGCTCGTAATCCTCATTGCGGACATACAGATCGTAAGCCGTATTGTATTCAGGCAGCTGGCCGACTGCGCCTGTCTGCATATTGGAGTGGTGCATTTTAACGTCAAAGGCAATGCCGCTCGCTTTGAGCACCTGTTTGCGCCGGTCGATCTCCTCAGCGGAAAAACTGGAAAATACACAGCGGTGGGTAAATGCATACATGGCGTTCTCCTCCTTTTATCACAATGTGTGTGGGATTTGCTCTGCTTTGTCTGCATCATAACACAATTTTTCCATTTTTTCAACGGAAACAGGCGGAAATACACCTGATCTTTCCCGCGCAGGGCTTGACAGAATGCAAAACCGATGGTACACTAAATTCCTAAAATCATATCAGCGACAAACGAAGTTTGCAGGAAAAAGCCGCAAGGCTTGCCGAAGGAGCAAAACTCTCAGGCGTCCGGTATACCGGATGAGGACTGTAAATGGATGTGGCTCTGGAGAACGTCCCATACAGGGGGCTGCCGAAGGTGCAAAGCGCAGGTCAGGGGAATCCGCGCTAATCTCTCAGGCGAAAGGACAGAGTAAGGCTGCCGGAACGCAAAGGCGCGATGCTGCGCCGTATTTTGTCGTTCGGCCGTTCTTTGTGAGCCAGAACCATGCGGTTCTGGTTTTTTGTTTGCCGCAAAACACAAAAAAGGGGTATGAAACAAATGTCAATGGATCAACTGGCCGCTGTGGTAGATAAAATCAGCGGCATCGTGTGGAACAGCATCCTGCTGTATTTGCTGGTCGGCACGGGCATCATCTTCACCATCCGCACACGGTTTGTGCAGGTGCGCAAGTTCGGCGAGGGCTGGCGCCGTCTGTTTGGTGGTTTTTCGCTCAAGGGCGATAAGGCCGGTAAGGAGGGCATGAGCTCCTTTCAGGCGCTGACCACCGCGATCGCTGCGCAGGTCGGCACGGGCAACATCACCGGCTGCGCAACCGCGCTGTACTCCGGCGGCCCGGGCGCGATTTTCTGGATGTGGCTGTCCGCGTTTTTCGGCATGTCCACCATCTACGGCGAGGCTGTGCTCGCGCAGAAGTATAAAACCGTGGGCGAGGACGGACATGTTACCGGCGGCCCGATCTACTACATCAAGGCACGTTTTCAGGGCAAATTCGGCAAATTCCTGGCCGGGTTCTTCTCTCTGGCAATTATTTTCGCGCTGGGCTTCACCGGCAACATGGTGCAGGCCAACTCGATCAGCTCGGCCTTCAAAACGGCATTCCATATCGATCCCCGTATTGTCGGCGTGATCTGTGCGGTCATCGCGGCGTTTATCTTCCTCGGCGGCGTGCGCCGCATTGCGTCCTTTACGGAAAAGATCGTTCCGGTCATGGCCATTTTCTACATGGTTGGCTGCGTGATCATCCTGTTCATCAACCATGATATGCTGCTCCCGGCGATTAAGTCGATCTTTGTAGCGGCGTTCGATCCCCGCGCGATCCTCGGCGGTGCGGTGGGTATCACCGTGCGTGAGGCGATGCGTTTCGGCGTAGCGCGCGGCCTGTTCTCCAATGAAGCCGGCATGGGCTCCACCCCGCACGCGCATGCGCTTGCCAAGGTGGAAAAGCCGCAGGATCAGGGCGTCATCGCCATGATCGGTGTGTTTGTGGATACTTTCATCGTGCTGACGCTGACCGCGCTGGTTATCCTGACCTCGGGCCAGCTGCAGGCGGGCGTGCCCGGCGCATTGCAGGGCACCGATCTGGCGCAGGCGGCGTTCAACTCCGCGTTCGGCGGCTTCGGTAACATCTTTGTTGCGGTCTGCATGCTGTTCTTCGCGTTCTCTACCATCATCGGCTGGTATTTCTTCGGTGAAACCAACGTCAAGGCGCTGTTCGGCAAAAAGGCGGTCAAAATTTACGCGGCAATCGTTGTGCTGTGCATCATTGCCGGTTCCGCACTCAAGGTACAGCTGGTGTGGAACCTGTCCGACCTGTTTAACGCGCTGATGGTATTCCCCAACCTGATCGCACTGCTGGCGCTTTCCGGCATTGTAGCCAAGGCTGCGCGCGGCGAGGACATTTTGAAAAAGTAAAGGCAGTTTCATCTGCTGCAAAAACACCGTCCGCAAGCGGCTGCTCGCGGACGGTGTTTTTCAATATCCTTCTTCCGGTGACTTGGTCACGGAAAATACCGCTGCGGTGCGGTATAGTAAAGCTATCAAAACCAAACGGCGCCGGCCGCAAGGCCATATCACCGGAAAAGGAGACAGTTAAGATGAAGCAGACCGATTTTGTTGTGACCCTTTTTGAGGGCAAGGATAACCCGAATAACCTGACCGTTGCAGTCGTCATGGCGCTCAACGCGCTCAAGCAGGGCCATTCATCCACCATTATCCTGATGGTCGAAGCGGTGGCACTGGGACAGCCCGGGGCGGCTAACGGCGTGGATATTGGCGCTCCCTTCCCGGAGGTTGGCGGCCAGCTGGAGGAATTTTTGAAGCTGGGCGGCCAGGTCTGCATCTGTAACGCCTGTATGCAGCATAACGGCTTTTCCGCCGAGCAGATGGATCCGCGCTATGTGCTCATCAATGCGCCTGATGTGGTCAGCCTGCTGATGGGTGCGAAGGGCTCACTGCAAATCACCTGATGAAAACCGATTCGGGAAGCGCCCGTGCTTTCCGGCAGAATAAGACAATGCCCGCGGCTCATGGGAAGCAGAGCCGCGGGCATTGTCTTGAAAAAAAGGGGGATGCCGGAATTAGATAGTATCTTTTTCAAATCGGCGGGCAAATGAGGTTGATCGCATGGCCTTTTGCAGCGCAGGCAGCAGAGCTAATGCAACTACAACGGCAATAATTGTGTTAGGAGGAGAGGTCATTAGCTTAGGCAGGTTGGCAATGAAAGCGGGCGCCAGTGCGCTGCCGCCGATCATCAGCTCAGCAATACCCTTGACCATGTAAAATACCGAGGAAAAGACCGCCGCTGCAATGCAGGCAATCAGGTTGCGGGAAAATTTTTTTGCCATTGCTGCACCGGCGTAGGCGATCATGCCGCACAGCCATGCCATCAGGAAAAACCGGATAAAGGTGATCCATGCTTCGGGCGCGTATTCAGGGGTCATCAGGTCGAACAGCATCGAGCCGAAGCCGGCGGCCAGACCGCCGCGCACCGGGCCGAGCAGCAAACCGCACAGCAGCACAAAGGCGTTGGCGAGCTTGATCATAGTCGTACCCGTTGGGGTAGGGATGCGGATGGATAAAAACATCGTAACAACGAATACAACGGCAGCCATCAGGCCGACCGCAACAATATCATACAGCGTAATCTTGTTCTTTTTGGCTTGCATAAGGCACACTTCCTTGTTTTGGTCTATTGACAGCATACCGCAGATATGACTATATGAAAATAACCAATTTATGATTATTTTATAAGGTCAGATGGATAAATCCGCGTTTGCTGCGCAAAATAGGCGAAACAGCCGAAGGAAGGAGATCACATATGAAGCTGGATCAACGCAAATACCAGCAGCTGCTGGCGCGCAAATGTCCGCGCTCGCCGCTGTGGAAGGATTGCCTGAAGGCATTTTTGTTCGGCGGGGCAATTTGCACCGTAGGGGAGGGAGTCAGCAACTTTTGGCAGTTCCGCGGGCTGGATACCGCAGATGCCGCTGCCGCTACTGCAATTACCATGGTATTTTTCGGTGCGCTGCTCACCTGTCTGCACTGGTATGAAAAACTGGCCAAGCACGCAGGTGCGGGCACGATCGTGCCGATCACCGGCTTTGCCAACGCGATCGTGTCGCCTGCGATGGAGTTCAAAAGCGAGGGGCTGGTGCTTGGGCTGGGCGCGAAGCTGTTCGTCATTGCGGGGCCGGTGCTGGTATACGGCATTGCGGCCAGTGTGGTGTACGGGCTGATCCTGTATGCAATGGGAGGGGGCGGCGCGGCATGATCGAACGCATCGGACAGCGTACCCTGCGCTTTGCCGGCCAGCCGGTGCTGTTGTCGCACGCGGCGGCGGTGGGAAAAAAGGAAGGAGAAGGCCCGCTGGGCAGCCGCTTTGATTTTGTTGCGGAAAACGACCGTATGGGACAGAAATCCTGGGAACTGGCGGAAAGCGAGCTGCAAAAAACGGCGATCCGGCGTGCGCTCGACAAGGGCGGTGTGCGCGGGGAGGAGCTGGATGCCGTGCTGGCGGGCGATCTGCTCAATCAGTGCATCGGCTCGTTTCTCGCTTCGATGCACAGCAATGTGCCGTATTTGGGACAGTACGGCGCCTGCTCAACCATGGCACAGGGATTGGCGTTGGGCGCCTGTTTGGTAGAAGGCGGCGCGGCGCGCCGCGCACTGGCTGCCGCGTCCTCTCATTTCTGCTCGGCCGAGCGGCAGTACCGTTTTCCGCTGGCCTACGGCGGACAGCGCACACCGACCGCCCAGTGGACGGCGACTGCCGCAGGGGCGGCGGTGCTGACCGCGCCCTCCTATGCACCCGCAGGGGAGGGGCTGCGTATCACCCATGCCCTGTTTGGCAAAATGGTCGAATTGGGCGTAACCGATGCGAACAATATGGGCGCGGCGATGGCGCCTGCGGCTTATGATACGCTGTGTGCACTGCTGAACGACCTGCACGCCGCGCCGTGTGATTTTGACTGCATTGTGACCGGGGATCTTGGCCGTGTCGGTGCGGATCTGCTGCTGACACTGCTGCGGGAGGATGGGATCGACCTGTCGCCGGTGTATTCGGACTGCGGCAGCCTATTGTTCAGCGACGGGCAGGATACGCACGCAGGCGGTTCGGGCTGCGGCTGCTCGGCGGCGGTGCTGTGCGGCCCGCTGCTGCGCGATATGCGGGAAGGAAAGCTCCGCCGGTTGGTATTTGCGGGCACGGGCGCGATGATGAGCCCGACCTCGGTGCAGCAGGGACAGCCCATTGCGGGTATCTGCCATGCAGTGGTGATCGAAAGGAGCGGCGCATGAACGGGATGGAGTATTTTAATGCGTTTTGGGTGGGCGGTGCGATCTGCGCGGCCTGTCAGGTATTGATTGACAAAACCAAGCTGACGCCGGCGCGTATTCTGGTCAGTTTGGTTGTGCTGGGCGTATTTTTGCAGGGGATCGGTGTGTATCAGCCGGTGGTGGATTATGCGGGCGCCGGTGCGACCGTGCCGCTGCTGGGCTTTGGATACTCGCTGGCCAAGGGGGTGGCGAAGGCGGTCGCAGAGAGCGGTCTGCTCGGCGTATTCACCGGCGGCGTGACCGGCGCTGCGGGCGGGATCGCTGCGGCGATCGTGTTCGGTTGTCTGTTTGCCTTGCTTGCCAAGCCGCGTTCCAAAAGCTGATCCGACCGAGAGACTGTCAAAAATCTTTGTTTTCCGACAATTTTTGTTTGGACTGCGCATGTCACAAACGAGAAAATATAAAAGCTGAGGTACACGTCCCCAGCTTTTATGCATTTGCGCTGCAAATACTGTTTGATGTGCGCCGCCGCGCGTATGGCTGATGCCCATTGACAAAATACTTTTCCGATAAGCTGACCGCCGCCGCAGGTGTTTCCCTGCGGCGGCGGTTTGGGCTTGTGAAAAAGTATGTTGGACGGCAATGCGTTATGATATGTGGTTTACCGCATAATCAGGTAGACCGTGTATACCACATACGCCAGTGCCATCACCGCGCCGGGCGCGCGGCCGAGCTTGCCCTTGCGGGCGGGGATGTAGCACAGGACGCTTGCAGCGATCAGCACCAGTGTGTCGATCACTGCGGTCGGCTGCACATGGATGGGCGAGATCGCAGCGGATACGCCCAGAATGAGCAGGATGTTGAACAGGTTGGAGCCGATCACGTTGCCCATGGCGATTTCATTCTGTCCCTTGCGGGCAGCCACCAGCGAGGTGACCAGCTCGGGCAGACTGGTGCCGATGGCGACGATGGTCAGGCCGATCAGCGTTTCGGACAGGCCG
This sequence comes from Agathobaculum desmolans ATCC 43058, assembly GCF_000701665.1. GTDB lineage: Bacteria > Bacillota > Clostridia > Oscillospirales > Butyricicoccaceae > Agathobaculum > Agathobaculum desmolans. The sequence goes on from NZ_JNJN01000012.1 coordinate 45,994, forward strand.
AACATCCGCGCGATCCCGGTGGCGCCGTTTACCGAAAGCTGGCCGCCCAGAATGATGCAGGCAAGGCCGAGCACGATGTTGACGGCGATCATGAGCGGACGCATGGGGGCTTCAGCCGGTTCCTCGGCGGCGGAGCGTTCTTTGAGCGCCGCGCGGATCTGGGCTGTGAGCACGACCGCGAACAGCGCCAGCAGCAGCACGCCTTCCAGACGGGAAATACCACCGTCGAGCGATACCATCACGCACAGGATAACGGCGGCCAGAATGGACAGGGGCCAGTCGCGGCGCAGCAGCACGCGGTCGAGCACGAGCGGGCACAGCACGGCGGACAGGCCGGCCACCACCAGCAGGTTGAAGATATTCGAACCGACCACATTACCGACGGCGATTTCGTTTGCACCCTGAAGAGCCGCCGTTAAGCTGACTGCCAGCTCGGGCGCGGATGTACCGAAGGCGACGACCGTCAGGCCGACGAGCAGCGCGGATACGCCCAAGCGCAGCGCCAGCGCGGAGGCGCCGGCTACAAATTTATCCGCACCCCAAACGAGCAGGACAAAGCCGAGCACCAGCATGACAAATGACATAGCAAACACCTCTACAATAAAATAACATAGCCGCACACAAAAAAAGAGACCTTTATTGCGGCTGAAGCAATAAAAGTCTCGCTGCTTACGGTAGGCACGGGCCGGTACTTCCCGGCCGGATTGACGACGCCAACCACGCATTCCTGCGTGAGCTACTCCCTTTTGTATCACACAGTATATCGGATTTTTGTGCTCCCGTCAAGAGAAAGCAAGAAAAAACTTTACATTTTGCCCACCAAACGGTATACTATAAGATACTGAAAAATTCGTGAAGGAGCATTTCCATGCTGCAATTCGAGGAATACAAGGTCAAACTGAACAACCTGAAGCCCGAGCTGGAGAAGCTGTACCAGTCGCTCGGACTCGAGCGCGCGGGGCGCGAGGTCGAGGAGCTTGAGCTCAAGTCCTCCCAGCCCGGATTCTGGGACAATCCGGAAGAAAGCCAGAAGATCGTGTCGCGGATGGGCGCACTCAAGGGCAAGATCGAATCCTATGAAAAAATGCACAGCCTGTGCGAAGATCTGCTCACCATCTGCGAAATGGCGATCGAAGAGAACGACGAATCCATGCTCGAAGAGCTGGAGGCCGGTTATCAGGAACTGGAGGAAGGTGTGGCCGAGCAGAAGCTTTCCACCCTGCTGACCGGCGAGTACGATAAAAACAACGCGCTGGTTTCCTTCCACGCGGGCGCGGGCGGTACCGAAGCGCAGGACTGGTGTGAGATGCTGTACCGCATGTATACCCGGTGGGCCGAGCGCCACGGCTTTACCTATAAGATCATGGACTATCAGGACGGCGAAGAGGCCGGCCTCAAGTCCGCCGATATCATCATCGAGGGCGAAAACGCCTACGGCTTCCTCAAGGGTGAGTCGGGCGTGCACCGTTTGGTGCGCATTTCGCCGTTTGATTCCTCCGGCCGCCGTCACACCTCGTTTTCCGCGGTCGAGGTCATCCCGGATATCCCGGATGATTCCGGTGATTTCGAGATCAAGCCGGATGATTACGAGATGCAGGTGTTCCGCTCTTCGGGTGCGGGCGGCCAGCACATCAATAAAACCTCGTCCGCGGTGCGCCTGATCCATAAGGCGACCGGCATCGTGGTTTCCTGCCAGACCGAACGCAGCCAGTTCCAGAACAAGGATAACTGTCTGCGCATGCTGCGTTCCAAGCTGGTCGAGATCAAGGAGCGCGAGCATCTGGATAAAATTTCGGATATCAAGGGCGATCAGAAAAAGATCGAGTGGGGCAGCCAGATCCGCTCTTATGTTTTTATGCCCTATACCTTGGCGAAGGATACGCGCACAGGCTTTGAAAACGCCAATATCGGTGCGGTGATGGACGGCGAGATCGACGGCTTCATCAACGCCTACCTGTCCGCCTTGGCCACCGGCGTGTGGGAAGGCAGCAAGGGCGGCAATAACTGAGCATACAGCCGGCAAACGGGGAGGCGCTGACGTGGAGATACAGGAATATCTGCCCTTTTGGGGCAAGCTGACCGATGCCCAGCGTGCGCTGGTGCGCGATACCGCGCGGCCGATGCAGTTTGCACGCGGCGCGGTGCTGCATGAAGGCGGCACCTGCACCGGTCTGGTGATCGTAACGCAGGGGCGGCTGCGCGCCTACACCCTGTCCGGCGAGGGGCGGGAGCTGACGCTGTACCGCCTGCTCGAGTGGGATATCTGCCTGTTTTCAGCATCCTGCGCCCTGCGCGGGCTGGATGTGGACATCACGCTTTCGGCAGAGACCGATACCGAGATCCTGCTGCTGCCCTCTGAGGTATTTAAGGAATTGCAGGATCAGTCCGCCGCTGTGGCAGGCTTTGCAAACGAGATGATGGCAACGCGGTTTTCCGATGTGATGTGGCTGATGGATCAGCTGCTCAACCGCAAGCTGGACAGCCGTCTGGCGGCCTTTTTGCTGGAGGAAAGTAACCTTGAGGGCGCGGAAACGCTGTCCATCACGCATGAGCGCATTGCCGCGCATATGGGCAGTGCCCGCGAGGTGGTTACGCGCATGCTCAAGTATTTTCAAAATGAAGGGCTGGTGCAGCTCGGCCGCGGCAGCGTGACGCTGCTGGACGCCGGCCGTCTGCGCACCGTTGCGGGGGACAGCCTGCGGTAAGCGCAGCAATCACGCGGCAAAGACAATGGAAAACGAAAAGCAGGCATGTTGTCATGCCTGCTTTAGCTTTGCGAAAAGTATTTTGCCGATGGATGCCAGCAATACGCGCAGCAGCGCGTATCCAATAGAAAATGGCAGCAAGCTGCCATTTTCATAAAAACCCGCGACCGGTGCGTGGGTTTTTATACAAGGGGACGGAGAATTGTGCACAAAGGGCGCGGTTCGCAGTCTCAAAAGGACAGAGCGAAAGCTCTGTCCTTTTTGATTACTTGGCGTAGTCGATGGCGCGGGTCTCGCGCACCATGTTGACCTTGATCTGGCCGGGATAGTCCAGCTCTTCCTCGATCTTCTTGGCGATATCGCGGGCAAGCAGCACCATGGCATCATCCGAAATCTTTTCGGGATTGACGATGATGCGGATCTCGCGGCCGGCCTGAATTGCAAACGAACCGGAAACGCCGGGGGTTTCGTTGGCAATGCTTTCAAGCTTTTCCAGACGCTTGATGTAGTTTTCCAGATTTTCGCGGCGTGCACCCGGACGTGCTGCCGAAATCGCATCCGCTGCCTGTACCAGACAGGCGATCGTTGTTTTGGCTTCCACGTCGCCGTGGTGCGCTTCGATCGCGTGGATGATCGGCTGTGCTTCCTTGTAGCGGCGTGCCAGATCGACGCCGATCTGTACGTGGCTGCCCTCGACCTCGTGGTCGATCGCCTTGCCGATATCATGCAGCAAGCCGGCGCGGCGGGCGGGAACCGGATCCAGACCCAGCTCGCTGGCCATCATGCCGGCAATGTGCGCCACTTCGATGGAGTGCTGCAATACATTCTGTCCGTAGCTGGTACGGTAACGCAGGCGGCCGAGCACCTTGATCAGTTCGGGATGGATGCCGTGGATACCGGTTTCGAACGTTGCACGCTCGCCTTCGGACTTGATAATCTGCTCGACCTCGCGGCGGGCTTTTTCCACCATTTCCTCGATGCGTGCGGGATGGATGCGGCCGTCCACGATCAGCTTTTCCAGTGCCAGACGCGCGATTTCGCGGCGCACCGGATCGAACGACGAAAGCGTGATCGCTTCAGGCGTATCGTCAATGATCAGATCGACGCCGGTCAGCGTTTCCAGCGTGCGGATGTTGCGGCCCTCGCGGCCGATGATGCGGCCCTTCATCTCATCGTTGGGCAGCGGCACAACCGAAACAGTCGCTTCGGATACATGGTCCGCCGCACAGCGCTGGATCGCGGTCGAGATGATCTCGCGCGCGCTCTGCTCGCATTCGTCCTTGAGACGCTGGTTGATCTCGCGCACCTTAACGGCGGCGTCGTGTGTCGCTTCGGATTCGATCGACTGCACCAGCATTTCACGCGCTTCGTCGCGGGTCATGCTGGCGATCTGCTCCAGCTTTTCGAGCTGTTCGGCCTTAATGCGCTCGAGCTCGTTCTTTTCCTTGTGTACGGTTTCAAGCTGACGGGTCAGCTCTTCGTTCTTGCGGTCAAGGGTATCGCTCTTTTTGTCGAGCGCTTCTTCGCGCTGGATCAGGCGGTGTTCGAGCTGCTGGGTTTCGTTGCGGCGCTCCTTCAGCTCGCGGTCGGCCTCGCTGCGCTGGCGATGGATCTCGTCCTTCGCTTCGAGGATGGATTCGCGCTTTTTGGTTTCTCCGGCCTTGATGGCTTCGTTGATGATGCGTGTCGCTTCTGTTTCAGCGGAACCGATCTCTTTTTCCGCAACGCTTTTGCGGTACTGGAAACCGATGACGACGCCCACAACGAGACACACAATACCGGTGATAATCGGTATGATGATGTCGAGCATTGTTTTGGTGTGTCCTCCCTGTTTGTGAATTTTTCATATTTGGTGGCGCCCACCAGCGGACGCCGGTGATAATGCCCTTGAAAAAAGCCATGCGCCGGCAGGCGCAGGCTATATTACAGCAGGTATTATACTATATTTAATTGTAAAGCCTGCCCGTCAAACTGTCAAGAAAAACACAGCTTTACCCATGGGTATTTTGGCGTTTTTTTAGAACCGTCCGCCCGCGCCCTTGTCGAGCACAGGGCGATTTGTTATAATGAATCCGATACAGCAGGAGGTTGAAAATGATGCACAGCTCTATGTGCCGCGTTCAGCGCGGCTCGTTTGTTTATTATACCTGCCGCCGTCTGCCGGTGCGCCATGCGTTTACAACCAAGTCCGGCGGGGTGAGCACCGGCGCGTGCGAAAGCCTGAATCTGGGTTTTAACCGTGGTGATACCGAACAGAATGTGCGCGAAAACTACCGCCGCTTGGCGGAGGAACTGAACGTGGACGGTGCGCGCTTCACCCTGACACGGCAGATCCATGAGGCGGAAGTTTCGGTCGTGCGCGAAAGCGAGGCCGGTATGGGACTGACCCGCCCGATGGCGTGGCAGTCGGATGCGATCGTCACCGCGCTGCCGGATACGCCGCTCATCGGCTTTTACGCGGACTGTGTGGTAACGCTGCTCTACGATCCTGCGACCCATGCGGCAGGCGTGTGCCACGCGGGCTGGCGCGGCATGGCCGCGGGTATCCTGCCCAAAACCGCCCATGTGATGGCGGAAAAGCTGGGTGCACACCGGGACAGCCTGATCGCGGTGCTCGGCCCGTCCATCCGGCAGGAGTGCTTTGAAACCGATGCGGATGTGCCGCAGGCCATGGAGCGCCAGCTCGGTGCGCAGGTGCAGCCGTTCATCGCGGAAAAAGGTGCGAAGTTCCATGTGGATTTACAGGGCATCGGCGCAAAGCTGCTGCGGGATGCCGGCCTTTCGCCGGAAAATGTGATCGACAGCGGTATCTGCACGATGTGCCACGCGGATACGTTCTGGTCGCACCGCGCCACGCACGGCGTGCGCGGCGTGCAGGGCGCAGTGATCTGCCTGTAACGGAAAAGGAGGGCGCTTTTTGAAACAATGGAAAAAACGCGCAGCCGCGGCGCTGACCGCGGCGTTCTGCCTGCTTGCAGGCTGCGGTATGCTCGGCGGAGCGGGCGAAGAGGCGCGTGTGGATAACGTAAAGGTATCGGATGCGTATTTCGGCATGGCGTGGTATCAAAGCGGCGTGCTCGATCCCGTATTGGACAGCACCGGCATCAACCGTCTGCTGAGCGAGGCGATGTATGAGGGGTTGTTCGAGGTCACCTCGAATTTTACGGCGGAAAACGTGCTGTGCGCGGATTATACCGGCGACGGTACGACCTTTACCTTCACCCTGCGGGAGGATGCGGTGTTCTGGTCGGGCGAGCCGCTGACGGCGGCCGATGTGGTGGACAGCCTGCAAACCGCTCAGTTCAACGAAAAATCGCCGTATCACAACCGGTTGGTTGAGGTTTCCACGATCGAGGCGGTGAGCGACCGTGAGGTACGCATCCGCTTATCCTCGCCCAATATCAATTTTCCGCGGCTGCTGGATATCCCGATCCGCCGTGCTTCCGGCAGATCAGATGCCGGTTTTTCTGCCGGCACCGGCCCCTTCCGTCCGACCGAGGAGGACCGAAACTGGTATCTGGTGCCCAATGAGAACTGGCACGGCGGCTTCCTTGGCTCGATCCGTCGGATCACTCTGGTTCCGCTGACTCACGCGGACGCGGCGCTGTCCAGCTTCCAGACCGGGGATGTTTCGCTGCTGCGCGCTGCCCGGATCGCCACAAATCCGCCCAATATCGGCGGTTCGGTGCATACTGTGCAGACCGAGGGCGCGGTCCTGCATTATCTGGGGATCAATTATGAAAACAGTGGGCTGGCGCAGACACATGTGCGGCAGGCGCTTTCCGCCGCGCTGGCGCGGCAGAGCCTGTGTGATACCCAGCTGCAAACCTTTGCCACACCGGCGGTGCTGCCGGTCAATCCGCAGCCGGACAATACCGGAATAAACCTCAGCATGGCGGCGGATACCAATTTGGCACAGTCCCTGCTGCGCGGCGGGGAACCGGCGGCGGACGGTCAGACAGCGGAGGACGATACCGATGATCCGGACAGCGGCAGCGACCCGGAGGGAGATACCGGCGATCCGGATGAGGACACCGGCGGTGAGGACGGCAGCGGGACCGAAGACGGGGACGGCAGCGGTGAAACCCTGTCCTTTACGCTGCTTGTCAATGCAGACAATGCGTTCAAGGTCGCAGCAGCCGAGCAGATCGTGTCCTCATGGAACGCGCTCAAGGGCGTGTCGGTCACAGTGGACCGGCAGCCGTACGAAACCTTTGTCTCCCGGCTGCAGTCGGGTTCGTTTGATATGTATTACGGTGAGACCCAGCTCACCGCAGATTTTGACCTGCGTCCGCTTATCAGCTCGGGCGGCAGCCTGAATTACGGCGGCTACGCAAATGAACAGATGAGCACGGCGGTTGCAGCGGCGCGCAGCGGTGAAAATGTGGCGGCGCTGTATGAGCGCTTCGCAGAGGAGCTGCCGTTTATCCCGCTGGCGTTTGAGCGGGGGCAGATCATCATCCGCAAGGGGCTGATCGATCACTATACCCCGGCGCCGTACAACGCCTTTGCGGGGCTGGAGCACTGGACGAGTACGGACTGACCGCTGCCGGATCTGCCGTGCGGCGGTCATCCAACAGAAGAATATGCGATCAGGAGAGGACTGTTATGGCAGAAAAGGTGGTTTTGGGCTTATCCGGCGGGGTGGACTCGGCGGTGGCGGCGGCGCAGCTGCGCCGGCAGGGATATGAGGTACACGGCCTGTTCCTCGAAGTTGGGCTGGGCGGCGAGCAGGCAGCGCAGCGCGCGGCAGAGGAACTGGAGATCCCCCTGCATCTGGCGCACCGGCGCGCGGATTTTGAGCGCGAGGTGTGTGCGTATTTTGCGGAAACCTTTCGGCAGGCGGGCACACCGAACCCGTGTGTGGTATGCAACCCGCTGATCAAATTCCGCGCGCTGACCGATTATGCGGACGAGATCGGCGCGGCGTACATCGCCACCGGCCACTATGCCCGTACCGGACGGGACGCGGACGGCCGTGCACTGCTGCTGCGTGCCCACGCGGAAAAGGATCAGAGCTATATGCTGCACCGCCTGCCGCGCGAAACCGTGGCGCGGTGCCTGTTTCCGCTGGGCGGGCGCACCGGTAAGGATGAGGTGCGCGCGGATGCCCGCAGCCTGGGACTGACCGCGGCGGACAAGCCGGACAGCATGGATATCTGCTTTATTCCGGATGGGGACGTATCCGGCTGGCTGGAGCGGCACGGCGCGGCCTGCCCGCCGGGCAATTTTGTGGATGAAACCGGCCGTGTGCTCGGGCGGCATAAAGGGCTGCACTGCTATACGGTCGGCCAGCGCAAGGGGCTGGGCGTGGCGGCCGAGGGGCGGCTGTTCGTCCATGCGCTGCGGCCGGAGACCAACGAGGTCGTGCTGTCGCTTTCCGATGTGTACCGCAGTGAGATCACCGTGCGCGCGATGCACTATATCGCGCCCGAATACGCGGCAAACGGCCCGTTTTGCTGCGAAGTGCGCGTGCGCTATTCCAAGCGCAGCGACCGGGCAACGGTGTATCCCACGGAAAACGGCGCACGCATTGTGTTTGAGAGTGCGGTGCGCGCCCCGGCAAAGGGGCAAAGTGCGGTGCTGTATGACGGGGATATCGTCATCGGCGGCGGTTTTATTGAATCCGAGCAGTAAGGGGGAGAAAAGCATGGAGGACATGCAGAAAAACAGGCTGCAGGGGCATCTGTGCAGCCTGTTTACCATATCGGTATGGGGGCTGACCTTTGTATCGACCAAGGTGCTGCTGCGCACCTTTACGCCGCTGGAGATCATGATCGCGCGCTTCGGGCTGGGTTTTCTCGTGCTGCTGCTCGTCGGGCACGGCTGGCTGAAGGCCCAAAAGCCCATACATGAAGTTTTGTTCGCACTGGCGGGACTGACCGGCGTGACGCTGTATTTTCTGATGGAGAATATCGCGCTGACCTATATCTCGGCGTCGCTCGTCGGCGTGATCGTTACGGCGGCGCCGCTGTTTACCGCGCTGTGCGCGGCGGCGGTGCTGCGGGAAAAACTCAGCCGCCGGTTTTTTGGCGGATTTGTGTGCGCCATGGCGGGTGTGGCACTGGTTTCGCTCGCCGGGGTGACCGAGCTGCATTTCAGTCCGGTGGGTGCGCTGCTCGGCGTGGGCGCGGCGCTGGTATGGGGCATGTATTCCGTGCTGGTGCGGCGGCTTGGGGAGATGGGCTACCGCACGATCCCGCTGACCTGCCGCATTTTCGCCTACGGGCTGCTGTTTTTGCTGGTGCCGGCGTGTATCGAGGGTTTTCCCGCAGACCTTGCGCCGTGGGCAGAGCCGCTGCATCTGGGCAATTTGCTGTTCCTCGGTCTGGGCGCGTCCGCGACCTGCTTTGTCACCTGGAACCGCGCGGTGTCGCTGCTCGGTCCGGTGGGCACCAGCGTGTATATCTATGCACAGCCGATCGTGACCATCCTGTGCTCGGCTGTTATCCTGCATGAGACGATGACACCGGTCATGTGGCTGGGCACGGCGCTTGCACTGGGCGGGCTGATTTTGTCCGAGCATCGGGATAAAACGCCGCCGCAGGCTTCCTGAAAATGAAAAAGCGTTTTACCGGCGGGCATTCGCAATACGCGCGGCAGCGCACATGAAAAAAGTCAGGACATGTGATCCGCCCCTGTCAAGGTAGACCGGAGAAATAAATAAAATATAGTGCGGTTATGCTCGCCGTTTCCTTTTTCGGGAACGGTGAGCTTGTTTATGCAGCGAACTTTTCTTTGTATTTTTGAATACGCTTATTTTCAGGAATGGGATACAGTGCAGGAGTATCGGAGTTTAATGCCTCCGTGCGGACTTCCATCGGAGTGCGGGTTTCAAAGCGCTCCTGAAAACGCTCGTAGTTGTAGAAATGGATGTATTTCTCAATGGCCGAGCGAAGGGATTTCTCGTCCTTGAACGTTTGCAGATAGTACATTTCGGATTTAATGATTCCCCAGAATCCCTCGGTTGGACC
>NZ_KL370811.1:0-34551 GCF_000701665.1 Agathobaculum desmolans ATCC 43058
ACCAAGGCTGGCATTACCAGCATAAACAATACCAACAAATGCTCAGAAACAAGGGTATCCGGCAGAGCATGAGCCGCAAAGGTAACTGCTTGGACAATGCAGTGATTGAGAACTTTTTTGGTCTGCTCAAAAGCGAGCTGCTCTACCTGCAAGAATTTAACTCCATGGAGCACTTTAAGCAAGAACTGATAGAATATTTAGATTACTACAATAACAAAAGAATTAAGGCGAAATTAAAGGGCTTGCCGCCTGTCTTACACAGACAACAAGCCCTTTCAGTAGCTTGAACAGTATTTATTTGAAAATATTGTCTAACTTTTTGGGGTCACTTCAATTGCTGCGGTGCTTTTGATTTTTCGGAAAATTTCTCATACAGCAATGCTGTTCGAGACACGCTGCGGCAGCATGTCCCGGTCATGTCTCTTGCACCTTTGGAAAGCGCAGCGTGATGACCGTGCCCTGACCGGGTGCGCTTTGCAGCTCCACCCCAGCGTGGTGCAGCGCCGCGCCGTGCTTGACGATCGACAGCCCCAGCCCGGTGCCGCCGGTCTCCCGGCTATGGCTTTTGTCTACCCGGTAAAACCGCTCAAACACGCGCGGCTGATCCGCAGGAGCGATCCCGATACCGGTATCTGCTACGCGGACAAAGGGCGCGCCGTCCTGCGTGCCGGTTTCGATCGTAACGCTTCCCTCCGGTTTGTTATACGCGATCGCATTGTCCGCCAGATTGAACACCATCTGCTCCAGCGCGGCGCGCTGGCCGCACACGACGGTCTCCGTCCCCTGCACCTGCATGCTGACCCGGTGCGCCGCCGCCTTATGCTGCAAACGGTCGCACACCGTGCGGCACAGCGCGTGCAGCTCGACCGGTTCCGGCTGTGTCGGCCCGCCGCCCTCTTCCAGCCGCGACAGACGGATGATGTCCTCAATCAGCCCAAGCAGGCGCACCGCCTCCGAGCGGATCTTGCCCGAAAAGCGCCCGATATCCTCAGGCCGCACAATGCCGTTCTCCATGATCTCGGCATAGCCCATAATGCTGGTCAGCGGCGTTTTCAGCTCGTGTGATACATTGGCGGTAAATTCCTGCCGCTGCCGCTCCGCCTGATCGCGGTCGGTGATATCCACCAAAAACAGTACCGCCGCATACCCCTGCCCGCCTTCTGCAACCGAGCTGGCAGTGACCGAATACACGCGCCCGTCCTTTTCCATGCGCTCATGGCTGCTCTCACCGCGCAGTGCGCGCTCCACCACCCGGATGTACGCAGGGTCACGGCACAGCGTCAGGTAGCCGCCCGCTGCCGTTTCCTCCGGAAACATCTGGTGTACCGTGCGGTTGGCAAACAGGATCTCCCCCTGCGCGGAAAACAGCACCAGCCCCTCATCCATACCGGACGTGATATCATCAAATTCCGCCTGCCGCCGCCGCAGCTCGTCCATTTGCGAGCGGATCTTGCGGTTTTGCTTATCCATGCGGTGCAGCAGCGGGGACAGCTCATCATACGCATCGTTTTTGAGCGGCTCATGCAGGTCAAGCGCTATGATCGGCGCCAGAAACACGTGGGTCAGCCAGCTTGCCAACAGCGCTGCCACCAACAGCGTGACCAGCACGATCAGCACGATCCACGGCGACGCTGTGCTCAGTGCACCAAAGGTGCTTGCCGCCGTCGAGGCAACACGCAGCACCGTACCGTCCTGCTGCCGGATAGCGTAATAATACGTCTGCGTTTCCAATGTATCGGACAGGCGGCTGTCCTCTCCTACGCCGTCGCGCAGCGCTGCGGCAACCTCAGGACGCGCCGCGTGGTTCTCCATCGCCGCCTCATCCCCCGCATTGTCATACTGCACCGTGCCGTCCGCCGCGATCAGCGTGATCCGGTCGGCATAAAGACTGCCCAGCTCCTCCAGCATCGCCCGTCCGCCGTCATCCACCGCCGCCGCGATATAACGGCACTCGCTGGCCAGCCGTTCCTGCATATCGTGCGACAGGCCGGAATGCACTGCCGCCAGCAGCAGCGAAACCGTCAGCAGCAGCGTGACCAGCGCAGTCAGGAAAATGCTGCCGAAAACCCGTTTTCTCATGCATGATCCCCCATGCGGTAGCCCACGCCGCGCACCGTCTCGATCAGCGCGCCGCCCGGCCCCAGCTTTTGCCGCAGGGTGCGGATATGCACATCGACCGTGCGGGTTTCGCTTTCATTGCCATAGCCCCAAATGCTTTCCAGCAGTACATCGCGCGTCAGCACCGCACCGCGTTTTTTCATCAGCAGGCACAGCAGCTGATATTCCTTCAGCGTCAGCTGCACCTCCTTGTCTCCCACATACACAGTGTGTGCGCGTTCATCCACGCAGATCTCCCCTGCCACGAGCGGCCGCGCGGTCTCTTCCGGCGGCTCGTGCTGTGTGCGGCGCAATACCGCCCGGATGCGCGCCACCAGCTCCATCATACCAAAAGGTTTGGCCACATAATCATCTGCGCCGCTGTCCAGCCCGACCACCTTATCGTACTCGGTATTTTTCGCCGTCAGCAGGATGACCGGGATCTGCCGTGTTTCCTCCGCCGCACGCAGCCGCCGCAGAATGGCGATACCATCCTCTCCGGGCAGCATGATATCCAGCAGAATAAGCTGCGGCCGGTGTGTGCGCAAGGCGGCAGCCAGCGCTGCACCGTCGGCAAAGCCCTTTGCCTCCAGCCCGGTATTTTGCAGCGTATACACGACCAGCTCGCGGATACCCGCGTCGTCCTCTACGCAGTAGATCATGCACATTCCCATCCTTTTTCTTGTTTTTGCCGCACCGCAGCCCGGCGGTCAGCGCTTATGCGTGCCCGTGATGGAAAACTCCACCCATTCGGCAATATTGGTCGCGTGATCGCCAATCCGTTCCAGATACTTGGCAATCATCAGGATATCCAGCACGCGCTCCCCATCCACAGGACTGTCCGCAATTTCCGCAATCAGATCCTTTTTGCAGGCGGCAAACAAATCATCCACCACATCATCGTATTCGATCACGCTCCATGCGAGCGTGAGATCGCGGCGCACGAACGCATCCAGACTGTCCGTAACCATTTTGATGGTCGCCTGCGCCATTTCCTCGATATGCTGGTTATGCCCGCACGCACCAGACAGATACGTGACGATCTCAGCGATATCGCTCGCCTGATCGCCGATGCGCTCAATATCCGTGATCATCTTGAGCACAGAGGAAACCAGCCGCAGATCGCTCGCCACCGGCTGCTGCTGGAGCAGCAGCTTGAGACACATGGACTCCAGCTCACGCTCCTTGCGGTCGATCTCCTGATCGATGCGGACTGCTGCCGCCGCCAGCTTGAGATCGCCGGTCAGCAGCGCCTTGACTGCGCTGGCGATCGCATTTTCGCACAACGCCCCCATGGAGATCAATTCATTATTCAGCTCTGCCAGCTGGGTATCAAAGCGGTTTCGCATCAGCCGAACCTCCCCGTAATGTAGTCCTCGGTGCGTTTATCCTGCGGCATGGAGAACAACTGCTCGGTTTTCCCAACTTCGATCATATCTCCCAGCAGAAAAAACGCGGTGATATCGGATACACGGGTGGCCTGCTGCATATTGTGCGTTACCATGACGATAGTATAATCCTTTTTCAGTTCGAGTACAAGGTCTTCGATTTTAGCGGTCGAGATCGGGTCAAGCGCCGAAGTCGGCTCGTCCATCAGCAGCACCTCGGGGTCTGCGGCCAGCGCACGCGCAATGCAGATGCGCTGCTGCTGTCCGCCTGACATGGACAGCGCGGATTTTTTCAGGCAGTCCTTGGTCTCCTCCCAAATCGCGGCATGGCGCAGCGAGGTCTCGACGATCTCATCGAGCCTTACGCGGCTTTTGATGCCGTGCGTACGCGGCCCGTAGGCGATGTTGTCGTAAATCGACATGGGGAACGGATTGGGCTTCTGAAACACCATGCCCACGCGCTTGCGCAGCCGGTTTACATCGCAGTCCTTATAAATATCCTCACCGTCGAGCGTGATATCACCTGTAATTTTGCAGCCCTCGACCAGATCGTTCATCCGGTTGAGCGAGCGCAAAAGCGTAGACTTGCCGCAGCCGGACGGCCCGATAAACGCCGTGATCTCATTGGCGCGGATGTCCAAATCGATCCCGTGCAGGGCATGAAAATCCCCATAGTAGAGATTCATATCCCGAATTTCAATTTTATTCTCCATTTTATTCCGTCTCCATTACTTTTTGGTGAGCTTTTTCGCCACAAGCGCGGACAGCGTGTTCATCAGCAGCACAACGACCAGCAGCACCACCGCAGTTGCGTAGGCCTCGTTCATGTGCAGTCCCTCGCCCGACAGCACATACATATGGATGGCCAGCGTCCGCCCGGACTGTAACAGCCCGGGGATCTGCGCCATCGTACCGGCGGTAAAAATCAGCGCCGCAGTTTCGCCCACAATACGGCCGATGCCGAGGATCACGCCCGAAAGAATGCCCGGCATCGCACTGGGCAGCACAATGCGGAACACGGTGCGCAGCCGTCCCGCGCCAAGGCCGAACGAGGCCTCGCGGAAGGAATCCGGCACTGCCATCAGCGCTTCCTCCGCCGTGCGCATGATAAGCGGCAGGATCATGATCGCCAGCGTCATTGCGCCCGCCAGCAGCGAATAGCCCCAGTGCAGGCGGGTGACGAAAAACAGCATACCGAACAGGCCGAACACGATGGACGGAATGCCGGACAGCGTTTCCGTGGTGATCCGGATGACACGGACCAGCCGGCTGCCGCGCGCGGCATACTCATTCAGATAAACCGCGGTGAACAGACCAAACGGCACGGCCAGCAGCAGCGCCAGCACGGTCATCTCCACAGTTGTGATCATTGCGGGCAGCATAGAAACATTTTCCGAAGTGTATTGCAGCGCAAACAGAGAAGACTTCAGGTGCGGGATGCCGCTGATGAGGATATAGCCGATCAAAAACAGCAGCACCGCAAAGGTGAGAAACGCCGCGCCGTATACCAGCCCTTTTTGCAGCTTTGCACGGCCGCGTCCATAAGTGGAGCGCATCGTGGTTTTGGTTTCGGCCCCCCGGCGGGCTGCCGTGCCGAGCGTTGCAGGTCCGGTCATGCGTCCTTCCTCCTTTTGAGCACAGAAAACGTCAGGTTAATGAGCAGAATAAACACAAACAGCACACATCCCGTGGCAATGAGTGCCTCGCGGTGCAGGCCGGTGGCATAGCCCATTTCCTGCACAATGTTGGCGGTCAGCGTGCGGATGCCCTTGAGCACGTTGCCGGTCAGGCGCGGCTGGTTGCCTGCAACCATGACGACCGCCATGGTCTCACCGATGGCACGTCCTACGCCGAGCACGATCGAGGCCAGCACGCCTGACTTGGCCGCCGGCAGCATCACCGAGAACACCGCCCGCTCATGCGTTGCCCCCATGGCGACCGCGCCCTCGTAATAATTCTGCGGCACGGCGCGCAGCGCGGATTCTGCCACGCCAATGACAGTCGGCAAAATCATCACGCCCAGCAGAATAGAGGCAGAAAGGATACTTGAGCCCGAAATATCCGCGCCGAACAGCGCCGCCGCCTCGCGCACCGCCGGCACAATGACGATCATCCCGAAAAAGCCGTATACGATGGAGGGGATGCCTGCCAACAGCTCGGTGCAGGGCTTGAGCAGACGATACGCGCGCTGCGGGCAGTAAAACGCCATGAACACCGCCGTCAGCAGGCCGACCGGCACACCGATCAGAATTGCACCCGCGGTGATGTAAATACTGCCGACGATCATCGGCAGGATGCCGTAAATATCGTTGCCCGGCTTCCACTTGGTGCCGGTCAAAAAGTCCAGCACACCGATTTCCCGAATCGCCGGGATACCGTTTGCAAACAGGAAGATGCAGATCATCACAACCGCGAAAATCGAGGCCAGCGCGCACACAAAAAACACGCCGTGCATCAGCTTTTCCCAAAAATTTTTCATATTCTCACCTGATATACAACGGGCAGGGCGAAACCCATCCGCCCTGCCTCTTTTGTGTTCCTCTTACGCCAGATCGCCCCAGTCGGTCACATCACCGATGTAAATGCTCTTGATCTGGTCGATGCTCAGGCCCTCGAGCGTATTGGCCGGATTGACGATGACCGCAATGCCGTCCATCGCAATCGCCGTGCCGGTCAGCGCAGCAGCCTCTTCCTCCTTCAGCTCGCGGGAGGCCATGCCGATATCAAAGGTACCATCCATCGCACCGGTCATGCCCGAAGTGGAGTCGGATTCCTGCAGCTCGATCTTGGCGTTCGGGTTGGCCGCCCGATACGCCTCCGCCAGCTTTTCCATCACAGGGGAAACCGAGGAGGAACCGCCAACCGCGATCTGGCCGGAAGAACCGTCAGTCTTGAAGGATTCCGCCGCGTCGTTAACCTTGATATAGCCCTCGTCCTCGATGATCTGCTGACCCTCCGCGCTCATGATAAATGCCATGAAGTCCGCAGCGGCGCCGGTCGGCTGCCCCTTGGTTGCCACATTGAACGGACGCGCCAGCGTGTAGCTGCCATCCTTCACGTGCTCGGGCGTCGCTTCCGCGCCATCCACCTTGAGCGCCTTTACCGTATCGTTGAGCGCGCCGAGCGAGATGTAGCCGATGGCCTTTTCATTGCCGGCCACGCTGGTCAGTACGACGCTGGTCTTGTTGGCGATCTCCGCATCCGCCGTGGTGTTGTCAATCTTTTCACCCGCGTCGTTCTTCTCCTCCACGCCGGTCAGCTCGACAAACGCGCCGCGCGTGCCCGAGCCGTCCTCGCGGGAGATAACAGTGATCGCACCGGAAACGCCGGCAGCAGCTTCGCCGCCCTCGGCCTGTGCGCCGTCCGCACCGTAGGAATCATCGTTGCTGCTGCCGCAGCCGGTCAGTGCGCCGCACAGCAGCAGGCCGCTCAGCAGCAGGGATACGCTTTTTTTCATAATTAGATTACTCCTTTTTGTCCTGTCTTGTCTTTTGTACAAATTTATCTTACCTATCCTATGTAAAATCCAAAAGACAAGGTTTGTAAAATCCACGTAAAGTGTAAAATCCCATGTAAACTGCATCAAAAAGCGAAAAAAGTCAGGCACATGTCCTGACTTTTTTCAATAAAATGTCCTTTTATGCAGGCTGCCGCGCGCACAACACTATCCGGCAGTATTCCGCTTTTTCCGGAAATATCCCAGATAAAGCACCGCCGCCGCAAGCGACCAGAAGTAGGCCATCATATACGGCACCTCGAAAATATTCTCAAAATAGCAATGCACCAATACCCCGCACATGCCCGCAAACATGGATACCGCCAGCACACGGGTGCGGTCGGTTTCGGTCAGCTTGGTGCGGCCTACGGCGCGCAGGCACCACAGCACCAGACCGATCAGCAGGAGCACAAAGAAGAGCAGACCCAGATAGCCCATCTCGACCAGCGTTTTGAGATAATAGTTATCCATGTAAAAATAAGAGAAGGTGTCCGACTCCTCGATAATTTTGTTCTGCATGGCAACCGCGCCGCCAAAGCGCCCCAAGCCGAAGCCCAGCAGCGGATTGGACTCATGCAGCAGATCCAGACCGGTCTCCCACCGCACCATGCGGCCGGCGCGCTGGCTGGCCTCCACATAGTCCGCCGTAAACAGATAGGTGATACGGGTCGCGATCGAGGGAATTGCGAGCAGCGCCCCTGCACCGGCCACGCCCATCAGCGCGATCAGGCGGCGATCCAAGAAGACCGCAAACACAATTACCGCAACCGCAAGGCCGCCCCACGCGCCCTTGGAGAAGGTGAAAATGATGGACAGGCACATCATGCCTGTGCAGCAGATCGCCAACACCTTGATCCACAGATTTTTGCTGTAATAGGCAATGCCCGCCACCATCGGCGCGAACAGCACCAGAAAGCTGCCCATAATATTCGGGCTGCCTGTGATCGAATACACGCGCGTGCGCACGCTCTCCTCGGTCTGCGACACCCATGCTGCCGGGATCGGCGCCGCCACAATAAACTGGTAAATGCCGTGCAGGGCGATCACCAGCGCCATTACGACGAGCGTGCCGTAAAAAATGCCGAAATCACGGTCATCCTCGATCAGCCGCGTGACCAGGAAGAACCAGAACAGGTACTGCACCACCGCGCGGTAGCCGTCCAGCGCGATCGAGGGGTAGGGCGACACCGCGCACATCAGAAAGAAGCCCACGCCGATAAACAGCAGCAGGTAGGCGTCCACCGGCGTGGCGCGGCTTTGCAGCGGCGCGCGCCGCATGGCCGTGTGCCACAAAATATAGACAAACGCCGCGAGCATCATGCCCTCGTCCCATACAGAGCCAATGAATCCGGGCAAATATCCCCGTGTCGTCGACAACCACCGAATCAGTACATCCAACGGCAGATACAGCGCCAGACAGACCAACAGCAGACCGCGCACACCAAAAAAGCGCAGCACGCGCCCAACCACGCCGCCGCCGAGAAATGCGCTCACCGGCTTCCAGACCGCAATGCAGCCCCGATAGACCAGACTCTGCCGTGCCGCATCGCCCAGATGTTCGATGCACCGCCGCAGCGCCGCAAGCAAACGTGCATAGCCGCTGTTTGCCGCCGTGCACAGCGGCGCGGCACAAAAGCCGTCCCACATCCGCTTAAAGCGGGAGTGCGGATAGGCTTCGCGGATGTGGCGGAACAGACCCGCGATCGCACCCGCATGATACCAGTCGCGCAGGCACAGCAGCAGCCGCACGAACAGGCTGTTTTCCCATATTGCTTTCATAGGCTTATTCCGCGATATCGACCATGTCGATATTGCCGCTCGTTTCAAAATCATTGGTCTTTACAATAAAGGTACGGCCCGCGCGCACCTCCTGCGTGCCGATCGAGGGAGAAGCCGTGCCTTCGGGTACGGTCGTCTCGATCGTGAACACCAGATCCTTCTTGCTCGGATCGACCGCATCACGGATCTCGCCATCCGCCGTCGGCATCTGCTGTACGTAATCCTCGATCTTCATATCCGTGATCGTTGCATTCGTAAACGAGTTGCCGCTGACGATTTTTTTGCCGATCTGGCTGTTGCGCTCAACCTCCTCCACCAAGAAGGGCGTTGCGCCGCGCACACGAACCGTAACGCTCATCTCTACCTGCTTCGCGGTAGCTTCTACGATCTGCGGGGCAAACAGCTTATAGCCCACACCTGCGGCCACTGCAACCGCGGCAACCAGCACCAGCAGATCGACGACGTTGATCACGCCGAACAGCTTGCCTTTTTCATTGATGATTTTCATAATTTTCCTCCGCTTTGGTATTCCTTTCGTCGCTTGGTAGTATACTTTGTCATTATATCACAGCGCAGGAAAGCGAACAAGCACTTTATCCGGCAAGCGCGTGCCACCAATCCGCCAGCCACGAGCGGAACTCGGTTTCTCCGCCGGATTGTGCAGAACCGGCTTCCCGGCAGGTCACGGAAAACGCGGTGCACCACCATGCCCCGCGCGGTGCAGGCGGTGCAAACGCCGCCGCCCACATCATCAAGCCTGCGGCGATCCCCGCCGCCGCTGCCCGCCTGTCCTGTCCCTTCATGTAAAAAACCACCTTCCATCATCTGGTGTTCCCAGTATGTCCGGAAGGCGGCCTGCTTATACGGTTTCGGTTAAATATGTATCTGCAAAGCGGCGGCGCAGCATTTTTGCCGCCGTTTTCGCGCGGTTTTCATCAGCAAACAAGCCGAACACCGTTGGCCCGGAACCGCTCATCAAAGTGCCGTCCGCGCCGTTTTCTGCCAAAAACGATTTGATCTCGCCGATCTGGCGGCGTTTGGCAGCGGTCACGGTTTCCATCACGTTGGAAAGCCGCTTGCATACCCCGGCATAATCCGCGCTTTCCAGTGCGCGGATCATTCCTGCGGCATCCGGCCGCTGACCGATTTCGACCGCATCGATCTCGTGATAAACCTCCTTGGTGGATACCCCGAACGGCGGCTTGCACAGCACCACCCAGCAATGCGGCATGGGCGGCAGCGGGGTCAGCTCCTCACCGATCCCCTCTGCCAGCATCGTGCCGCCGCGCAGGCAGTACGGCACATCCGCGCCCAGCCTGAGTCCCATCGCGCACAGCTCGTCATCGGTCAATCCGGTGGTGTGCAGGGCAGACAGAGCGCGCAGCACTGCCGCGGCATCCGTCGATCCGCCGGCCAGCCCCGCCGCAACCGGAATGCGCTTTTCGATGTGGATCTCGCAGGTTCCCGGCAGTGCGCCCGTTTCGCGGTAAAACAGCTCTGCCGCGCGATACGCCAGATTGCGCTCATCCACCGGCAGATAGGGCAAGTTACACGTCAGCACAATGCCGCGCGGCTTTTTCTCCCCGTGTGTTATAACAACCCGAACCTCATCATGCAGCGCAACCGACTGCATCACCATCCGCACCGTATGATATCCGTCCTCACGCTGTCCGGTCACGTCCAGCGTTAAATTGATTTTGGCGCGCGCCTGCACGGTGGTCTCAGCGTGCGCTACTTCCTGTTTTTTCCCAAAAATCATATCTGCTCCCTGCTTACGATCCAATCGGCACCATGACGGGACGGCGTGCGCGGAACACGGTAACCGTGTCAAAGCCCGCATCGCGGGCGTTCTGCACGCAGTCCGGTACGCCCAGCGCCACATTATCCAGCGCATGGGAATCCGAGCCGATCGAAATGCGCTCACCGCCCATCCGGCGGTACTCATATAAAATATTCTGCGGCGGACCGACTTTTTTCTGCCAGCCCTTCAATCCTGCGGCGTTCAGCTCGAGCGCGTAGCCGCGGTCAATACAGACGCGCAGCACCTGCTCGACCCGATCCATATACTGATCGAACGAGGGCACATAATCACCGTGACGCATCACGCGCAGCGGATAATCAATATGCGCCAGCACATCAAAGCCGCCATGCCGCTCCATCCGGAGCAGCTCTTCAAAATACGCCCTGAGGAATGCATCGCAGTTGAGCCGCGTGTAATCGTGGAAATAAATATCCAGATCGTTCGGCATGGCATGCAGCGAACCGATGACCATATCCAGCTCGTGCGCACGGACAAACGCATCCGCCGCCGGGTCCGCATGGATCTGACCGATCTCGATCCCGGCCAGCACCTCGATCTGATCCGCGAAGGTGCGCTTTGCCGCCCACACCTCGCGCAGGCCGCCCTCCGGATCGCGGTTTTCTGCAGGCGGACGGGTGCGGTAAAAATCCAGATGGTCGGTAATGGCCATGATATCCAGCCCTGCCGCGATGCCCGCGCGCACCTTGTCCTCCACCCGCTGCGGATGCGCCGCATCCGCCGAATATCCTGTGTGCATATGCAGATCTACCTGCATCCGTTTCCCGCCTTTCTACCCCAGCAGCATGGCTGCCGTTTGCACAAAACAAATAATGATCGCCAGTGTCATGCCCACGCTGCCGAATACCACGCGCATGGACGGCGCGCACGGCCCGTGCTCCCACACCTGCTGCCTGCGTCCCCGCACCAGCAGGATAACGCCTGCCACACCGAGCACCGGCCAGCTTAGCGCATACAGCACCGGCAGCAGGCTGTTTTCCGGCAGCACAAAGGCAAGAAACGAACCATAGCAGTTAAACAGCATATGCAGCACCACCGGGGCACGCAGCGTACCGGTATAAAAATACGCATACGCCAACAGCAGCCCCAGCGCAAACGCATAGAAAAACTGGGACAGGTTCGCATGATACAGGCCAAACAGCAATGCGCTGACCAGTGCCGCCGGTTTTTGCCCGTAACGCGCCAGCCGTCTTGCCAACAGGCCGCGGAACAGCAGCTCTTCACACAGTGGGCCGAGCACACACGCCCCCAGCAGGATGACCGCAAGCGGCAGCTCCTGCATCATATCGGTCAGCAGGTCGGCCGGTTCCAGCCCGGCGATCCGGTAGGTCAGATCGCTCAGCGCCGAGCCGAGCAGCGAGCCGAACCACATCAGCGCCACGCCGATCACAAACCAGCGGCCGATCAGCCGGGGCTGCATCCCCCGGTTCGTCAGCGGCGGCACGGGTATGCGCCGGCACAGGCGGTAGGCAAGCGGCAGCGCGAGCAGGTAATACCCCACCAGCGTCAGCAGGTAATACATCGTCTGCCCCGCCAGCAGCCTGCCGGACACTGCCAGCAGCATCAGCACCATCTGCCACACCAGCGCACAG
This sequence comes from Agathobaculum desmolans ATCC 43058, assembly GCF_000701665.1. Taxonomy (GTDB): domain Bacteria; phylum Bacillota; class Clostridia; order Oscillospirales; family Butyricicoccaceae; genus Agathobaculum; species Agathobaculum desmolans. The sequence goes on from NZ_KL370811.1 coordinate 12,172, forward strand.
CCCGCCGTCAGCACCAGCGCCCACCCCAACCGCGCACAGTAGCGCTGCTCCTGCTTATAATCCGTTTGTTCCATACGCCCTCCATACGGAAGAAAAAACAGGGCGATGCCTTGCGCCCGCCCCGTTTTCCCATTCATAATTTACTTTGCTGCCGCTTCGTTTACCAGACGCTCGGTGTCCTTGGCGATCATCAGCTCCTCGTTGGTGGGGATGACCAGCACGCGGACACGCGCCCAGTCGATGGCGATGTCCATCTGACGGCCGCGGTACTTGTTCTTCTCCGGATCGATCTTGATGCCGAGATACTCCATATGCTCGCACACATCCCAACGGACCGAACGGTCGTTTTCGCCGACGCCTGCGGTGAAGATGATCGCATCCACGCCGCCCATTTCAGCAATGTACGAACCGATGATCTTCTTAACCGACAGGTTGAACATCTCCTTGGCGAGCGCCGCGCGGGCGTTGCCGTCGGTGATGGCGGTATCCAGATCGCGGAAGTCGGACGAAACGCCCGAAATACCCAGCATACCGGACTTCTTGTTCAGGATGTTGATGACCTCTGCCGCGGAGATGTTCTCATGCTCTGCAAGGAACTCGATGATCGCGGGGTCGAGGTTGCCGGCGCGGGTGCCCATCGGCAGACCGTCCAGCGGGGTAAAGCCCATCGAGGTATCGTAGCTCTTGCCGCGGTTGATCGCGCAGATCGAAGAACCGTTGCCCAGATGGCAGGTGATCAGGCGCAGCTCTTCCAGCGGACGGCCGAGCATCTCAGCCGCCTGCTGGGAAACATACTTGTGGCTGGTGCCGTGGAAGCCGTAGCGGCGGATCTTGTACTTTTCGTAATACTCGTAGGGGATCGCGTACATGTAATGCGACTGCGGCATGGTCTGATGGAATGCCGTATCAAATACCGCAACCATCGGCACATCCGCACCCATAACCTCGCGGCACGCCTCGATGCCGATCAGGTTGGGCGGGTTGTGCAGCGGCGCCAGCGGCACGCAGTCCTCAATCGCCTTGAGGACCTTCTCGGTGATGATCACGCTGTCCGAGAAGAATTCGCCGCCGTGTACCACGCGGTGGCCGACAGCATCGATCTCGCTCATCGAAGAAATAACGCCCTTTTCCGGATCGAGCAGCACGTTGATGACCGACTGGATCGCTTCCTTATGGGTCGGCATCGCAATGTCAAACTTAAACTTTTCATCCGATTTGTTGCCGGTATGCGTGAGCACGCCATCGATGCCGATGCGCTCGCACAGGCCCTTTGCCATTACCTCGCCCGAATCGCTGTCGAGCAGCTGATATTTCAGCGAAGAACTGCCGGCGTTAATGACCAGAACTTTCATTTGCAAAACTCCCTTATGCCGAATTTGGCGGCTTGCGCAAAGCCGCCGCAGCCGATATAATAATGCTGTACTATATTCTACACGATTTTGCGCAAATGTACAAGCCAAATTTTGCAATTCCCGCTTTTTAAGGAGCCTGCCCATGACGATCTGCGGCATCACAGCCGAATACAACCCGTTTCACACGGGGCACGCCCACCACATCGCGCAAACGCGCCGCCTGCTGGGAGAGGATACCGCCATCGTATGCGCGATGAGCGGCAATTTTGTGCAGCGCGGCGATTTTGCCGTGCTGGGCAAGTATGCCCGCGCAGAAATGGCCGTGCGGTGCGGCGCTGACCTCGTCATCGAGCTGCCGCTTGCCGCCGCGCTTTGCTCAGCGGAAGGGTTTGCACGCGGCGCCGCCGCCGCGCTGCACGCGCTGGGCTGCGATACCCTGTCGTTCGGGGCGGAGCACCCCGACGTTTCCCTGCTCCTGCGCGCAGCACAGGCGCTCGACGCCCTGCCGCTGACCGGCGCGGCCGCCGCGCCCCTATCCTATGCCGCGCAGCGGCAGGCCGAGCTGCGCCGCCTTGACCCTGCTGCCGCCGCCCTGCTGGATCATCCGAACAACACGCTTGCCGTGGAATACTGCCGCGCGATGCAGCCCTACGGGATGCGCCCGCTCGCCGTCGCCCGGCAGGGTGCAGCGCACGACGCCGCCGCGCCAAACGCCGGTTTTGCCTCGGCCAGCCTGCTGCGGCAGCACCTACGCGCGGGGGACGACAGCTTCTGCCGTCCGTTTCTGCCGCCCGACGCGCAGGCGGTCTGGCAGCGCGCCGCGGCGGCGGGACAGGCGCCCGTCTCCCTGCCGGACGATGTGCTGCTCGCGCTGGCGCGCACCGCGCTCGCACAGGGCCGCCTGTCCTCCGGCACGGCGGACGGCTTTGACGAACGCCTGCAAAACGCGGTGTATCAGGCCGTTTCCTTTGCAGATGCGGTCGCACGCGCACGCACACGCCGTTTTCCTGCCGCGCGGGTGCGCCGCGCCCTGCTGCGCGCCGTGCTCGGCATCCCGGCGGATGCCGCCGTGCAGCCACAGTATGTGCGCATCCTCGCCATCGGGCCGAGAGGCCGTGCTGTGCTCCGCCGCGCCGGGGCGCACACCGCCCTGCCCCTCATCGTCAAGCCGGTAACGGAAAAACGCCTGCCGGACGCCCTGCAGCCCACCCTGCGCCATGACGCTTTTGCCGATGACCTGTTCGCGCTGGCTTTGCCGGATACCGCGCAGCGTGCAGGCGGCAGCCATTACCGCCAAACCCCGTTTTATCTGCCGCACAGTTGATGTCCCGCCGCCTTGCCCGGCGGGAAAAATTTTTGCGCATCTACTTGACCTGATGAAGTAATTCTGTTATGATTACTCCATCAGATGAAGTATGGAGGTGAGCCTGTGCTCGGCAGCGACGTTATGCGCGGTTATAATGATATGCTCATCCTGTGCCTGCTGTGTGAGGACGACAGCTACGGCTACGCGATCTCACGCGAAATCGAGCGCCGCAGCGGCGGAAGGTACCCGATCAAGGAGACCACGCTGTATGCCGCGTTCGGACGGCTGGAAAAGCAGGGTTATATCGCGCCCTATCAGGGCAGTGAAACACAGGGCAGGCCGCGCACCTATTACACCATCACGGACGACGGCCGCAAGGCCTATGCCGCCAAATGCGCCGAATGGCGCATTCTGAAAACCGTAGTGGACTGTTTTGCAAAGGAGGATATGAAAGATGGAAGCAATTCATAACTATGTGGAGGCATTGTTCGCCGTTCTGCCGCAGCGCGAGGATGTTCTGCGCGTCAAGGACGACATGCTGGCCAATCTGGAGGAAAAATTCCGCGCCCTGCTGGAGGAGGGCAGGAACGAGGAGGAAGCGACCGGCATCGTGATTGCGTCCATCGGCTCGGGCGAGGAGCTGCGGGAGCAGTTCGGCACACAGGCGCCTGCCGCAGCGTCAGCCCCCGCGCCGGCAAGACGTGTCCTTCCCGCGCTCGCCCTGCTCACGCTGGTGCCGCTTGTCATGATCGCCGCCCGGCTGTGCTTCACCTCTTCCCTGCTGGACAATGCGCAGGTCTGGTGGCTCATCAAATTATACGGCCGCAGGCATTTGCCGTTGTGCTGACCCTGTACCAACTGGCCTGCCGGCAGGCCGTCCGCCGCGGTGTCCCGCTGCGCCGCTCGATCCTTTTCCTCGGCATATCGCTCCCCACCGCCTGCGTGCTGTATCTGCTCCTCGGCACTTGGCACGGCCTGTGCTGGGAGATCCCGCTCGCCTATTTTCCCCTCTGCTGCCTGATCGCGCTGGCGCTGGAAGCCGCCGCACCCCTGCAGCCCTGCGGCAATCGTTGACATCCCCCCTCTTTTGTTTTACAATACAGTTTAGTACAGTAAAGCAAAAAGAGGGGTTTTCCTATATGATCGGACTGGGTACGATAATCAACTGCGCCACCATCGCCGCAGGCGCCACGCTGGGCGTCATCCTCAAGGGCGGGCTGCCGCGCCGGTTTGAAACGACCATTTTGCAGGCGCTCGGCCTGTGCACCTTTTTCATCGGCATCGGCGGGGCGGTCAGCGGCCTGCTCACCGTGGCGAACGGCACAGTCGGCACGCAGCACACCATGCTGCTGGTGCTCAGTCTGGTGCTGGGTGCGGTCGCCGGCGAGGCGCTCGATATTGAAACCCGTCTCAACAGCTTCGGCGCATGGTGTCAGAACCGTTTTTCAGTCGGCGGGGACGGACAGTTCGTGCAGGGCTTTGTCACCGCCTCCCTGCTGTTCTGTGTGGGCGCGATGGCAATCGTCGGCGCGCTGGAGGACGGCCTGAACGGTGACCCGTCCATCCTGATCGCCAAAGCCGTGCTGGACGGCGTTTCTTCGGTCATTTTCGCGGCTTCGCTCGGCCGCGGCGTATATCTTTCCATCCTGCCGCTGGCGGTGTACCAAGGCGGCATCACGCTGCTGGCGCGGTTCATCCGTCCATGGCTGACCGATGCGCTCATCAGTCAGGTCTCGTGCATCGGTTCGGTGTTGATTTTTGCCATCGGTTTTAACCTGATGTTTGATAAAAAGGTCAAGGTCGGCAACCTGCTGCCCGCAGTTTTGATGCCGGTCGTGTTTTTCGCGCTGGCGCGGTTTTTCCCGGTGCTGGGCACGCTGTAAAAAATTTTCCGGTTTGATGTGATATTTCCGCCCTTCCGCGGGTATTGTCTATGAAAGGCCTTTCCAAACCACAGCAGACGGAGAACATCATGGACGAAGCACAGTTTACGGACATTGTCCGCCGGTATCGGGATCACCTGTTTGCCATTGCATTCCAATATACCAAAAATGCCGCCGATGCGGACGACATGGCGCAGATTGCGCTTCTCAAATGCTATCAGGCAGCAGCCCCGTTCGAAAGCGAGGCACACATCCGCCACTGGCTCATCCGCGTAACGGTAAACGAATGCAAGCGCTATCTGGTATCCCCGTGGCGGCGGTATACCGCGCCGATCGAGGACTACGCCGAAACGCTCGGCTTTGAAACGCCCGAGCAGTCCGCCCTGTTTCTGGCCGTGATGGATCTGCCGCAGAAGTACCGCGTTCCCATCCACCTGTATTATTATGAGGATTACTCGGTGCGCGAAATCGCCGGCATCCTCGGGATACGGGAAAGTGCCGTGCAGACCCGCCTGCTGCGGGCCAGACGCAAACTCAAAGACAAGCTGGAGGGCGAAAACGATGCTGAATAAAGAACAATATCAAGCAGCCTTTGCACATCTGCACGCCTCCGGCGCGCCAATCAGGCAGGAGGCCAAACTTATGAAAAAAGGACGCATCCGCAAAAGCGCGGCAATTACCGCCGCAGTCGCCGCACTCAGTATTACCGCCGCAGGCGCGGCCAACGCCGCCACGGACGGCGCGCTGCTGGAAAGCATCTGCGTTGCTTTCCGCTGCGAGGTGCAGGATACACAGACCAATCCGGACGGCACAACCACCTATTCGGTCAAAGGCGAGGACGGCAGCGATATTGCCGTTACCGTCACCGGCGATCCGAACGCGCCGCGCGGCGTACTGGTAAACGGGGACGGTTCGGCGGACAGCCCGTCGTTTGACGTGCAGGTCAACGAGGACGGCTCGGTTACCGCAACGGAAAAGGACGCGGACACCGCTTCTCCCGCACAGGAAGCTGCCGACCACTGACCGTTTTACCCAACACAGCAGTAAGCGGACGCAATGCGTCCGCTTACTGCTGTTCCGCACCGGCTTTCGTCAAGAATTGACTTTGCTTCTTCCGTGCACTATAATAAAGGAAATCGGAAGGAGCAGTGAACTATGCTTGCATACACCTATATAGAGCCGGGCCGTTTTGCCCTGCGCAACAAGCCGGTACCGACCCTATGCGACCCGCGTGACGCAATCGTCCGCGTGACAATGGCCAGCATCTGCACCAGCGATCTGCACATCAAACACGGCTCGGTGCCGCGTGCCGTTCCCGGCGTAACCGTCGGGCACGAAATGGTCGGCGTGGTCGAGCAGGTGGGTGAAGCCGTCACCGCCGTACACCCCGGCGACCGGGTCACTGTGAATGTAGAAACCTTCTGCGGTCACTGCTTTTTCTGCCGGAACGGCTATGTCAACAACTGCACCGATCCCAACGGCGGCTGGGCGCTCGGCTGCCGGATCGACGGCGGGCAGGCGGAATACGTCCGCGTTCCTTATGCCGATCAGGGGCTGAACCGCATCCCGAAGGGCGTTTCCGACCGGCAGGCGCTGTTTGTGGGCGATGTGCTCGCCACCGGCTACTGGGCCGCCCGCATTTCCGATATCAAGCCCGAGGATACCGTACTCATCATCGGCGCCGGGCCGACCGGCATCTGCACCCTGCTGTGCGCCCTGCTGCACCAACCCCGCCGCATCATCGTATGCGAGCAGGATCCCGCGCGGCTGCGCTTCCTGCAAACGCACTATCCCGATGTGCTGACCGTTACCCCGGCGCATGCGCTGGAATTTGTGCGCCGCAACAGTGGTCACGGCGGAGCGGATGTAGTGCTCGAGGTCGCCGGCACGGCGGACAGCTTCCGCCTTGCGTGGGAATGTGCCCGGCCGAATGCAACAGTCACTATTGTGGCGCTGTATGATACCCCGCAGGTGCTTCCGCTGCCCGATATGTACGGCAAAAACCTGACCTTCAAAACCGGCGGTGTGGATGGCTGTGACTGCGATACGCTGCTGCGGCTGATTGCCTCCGGCGAGATCGATACTACCCCGCTCATCACGCATATCTTCCCCCTGCAGGAGATCGATGCGGCTTACGCCCTGTTTGAGGGCAAGCGCGACCATGTAATGAAGGTTGCCGTTACCATGTAACCGAAGGCACAGGCCGCAATGCGGTCTGTGCCTTTCCGCTGATCTGCGCCTGCTGCCCGATCCCGCGTTACTTTGTCCTGCATGACAGGCTGTAGCCTGCGATTGGATTTTATTGTTTTCTCAGGTAAATATTGCATCATGGCGCAATTTGTTGTAAGCTTAATACAGCGTCAGTATACATGATTTCCCCTGTGCAGATGATATATGGAACTTTTTCAGATGCATTACGTTATTTTACAGGACATATATCCTGCCAGCCCGCTCCCGCATATACCGAGGTGATAAATTTGTCCGCAAAAACGCTGGGGATCGTGATCCCCGCCTTTAACGAAGAAAAAACACTTTATCAAAATATGCAGAAATTAACACAGGTCTTGTCCGGCGACCGGATCGATCACCGCATCCTGCTGGTCGATGACGGATCAAGCGACGGCACGTGGGAGGTGATCGCGCGTCTGACCGCCGAAAGCAGCCGGTTTTCTGCTATCCGGTTTGCACGCAATTTCGGCAAGGAGGTTGCGCTGTGTGCCGGTCTGCGCGCCGTTTCCGGTGATTATGTGCTGATCATGGATTCCGATTTACAGCATCCGCCGCGTTATATCAAGGATATGATCGCGCTGCTCGAACGCTCGGGCGCAGATATCGTCGATGGCGTCAAAGCGTCGCGCGGGCGCGAAAACCCGCTTTACAAATGCTGCGCTTCCGCCTTTTACGGTCTGTTCCGCCGGGTAACCGGGATCGACCTGCGTAATTCATCGGATTTCAAGCTGCTGCGGCGTCCGGTGGTCAATGCGATCAACGCATTGGATGAAAGCCATGTTTTCTTCCGCGGGCTGGTTTCCTGGGTCGGTTTTAAGCACGAAACCTTTTCCTTCTCCGTGGATGAGCGCATCGGGGATACCAGCCGCTTCTCCCTGTCCCGTCTGATCCGCCTGTCGCTGGATGCCACACTTTCCTATACCAGCAAGCCGCTGTACTTTACCGCGCTGGCCGGCGGGATTTTCCTGCTGTTCGCACTCATACTCGGCATTCAAACACTGTACACCTTCTTTTCCGGCAGTGCCGTAAGCGGCTTTACAACGGTCATCCTGCTTCTGCTGGTGATCGGCGCGATCCTGTGCGCCTCACTCGGTATTCTGGGCGCCTATGTCGCCCGCATCTATGATGAAGTGAAGCACCGGCCGCAATATATTATTTCGGAGCAAAAAACACATGAAGAATAACCTGTGGGAGCTGATCCGCTACGGTGTGATCGGCGTTTTGACGACCGTGGTCAACTTCGCGGTATTTTACCTGTTCGAGTCCGTTCTTGCGGTCAATGCCAATCTGGCCAACGTGATCTCGGTCATCTGTGCGGTAATATTTGCCTATATCACCAATAAACAATTTGTTTTTCGCAGCCACTGCCCTTCTTTTCGCGCACTTTGGCGGGAAGCGTTTTCCTTTTTCTCGGCGCGCGGCATCACTATGCTGATCGAAGTCGGCGGCGTTTTTCTGGCAACCACGGTATTGCATTGCAATGCCATGCTGTCCAAAGCTGCGATCAATGTTATCGTACTGGTTTTGAACTATATTTTTTCCAAATGCTTTGTCTTTCAAAAGGGGGAATCCGGCAAATGAAGGAAACCAAAGCAGCAAAAATACTATCTGTTTCGCTCTATGCGCTGCTGTTTGCCGCGGCCTTTCTGATCTGCGCCCAGATATTCCCCTACGGGGATGATTTTTTCTACGGTATTTTCACCAAAGAAGGATTCTCCCGCTTTATCGAGCGCCATATCGAGCACTACCAGCTTGCAAACGGCCGTGTGATCGTCCATTTACTGGCCACCTTTTTCCTCGGGCAAAACCTTTGGCTCTGGCGGATCGTCAACACGCTCTCGCTTGTGCTGTGCGCCGCGCTTATCCTCCGGATCGCACAGCCCGCACCGCACGACCGGCCGCTGTGCCTTGCACTGGTCAGTGCGGTATTTTTAACACTCAGCCCGCAGATCACCCGGCAGAGCATTTATTGGCTCACCGGATCGTTTAACTATCTCTATCCCATGCTGATCCTGCTGGCCTACTGGCGGGTCTTGCAGCGCGGGCTGCAAACACCGTCCAAGCTGCGCTGGCTGCCTGTATTCGCCTTTTTTGCCGCCGCCACAACCGAGCAGGGCGGACTGATGTGCATCGGCGTGACATTGCTTCTGCTGCTGGATGAAGCGCTGCTGCAAAAAAAGCGTATCCGTCCGGCGCATGGCATTGCACTTTTGACCGCCGCAGCCGGACTGCTGACCGTTCTGCTGGCGCCCGGCGTGGCAAACCGCGTGGAAATGACCGACAGCCCGGCATCCGGCGGACTGTTTTCGCTGATCTTCTACAATCTGCGCGCGCAGGGCGAGGTTTTGTTTTTCGATCCTTATGTGCGCATCGTGCACATGGGAATGCTGTCACTTGCGGTATTCTTCCTGTTTCGGCACGCGCAGAATACGCCGCAGGGCCGTACACGCATCATCCGTTTGTGCGGTGCGGTTTTCGGCGCAGCCGCGCTGCTCTGTTATTGCTGCGTTCCGGCCGATCTGCAGCAGGCATCCCGTCTCACTGCTGCGGTGGCGCTGACCGGCTACCTGACCGCACTGTTCTGGTCAGCCATCGCTATGCTGCGGCAAACGCGGGACAGCACCCCCCTGATCATCCTCATCCTCGCGTTCGGCTCCCAACTGGCCATGACCGTTTCCCCGGTCGCCGGACCGCGCACGATGACGAGCTTTCTCTTTATGGCTGCGCTGTTTCTGGCAAAGGCCGGCGCACTGACTGCCGGTTCCGGCTCGGCCGGTGTGTTCGGCACGGTATTCTGCACCCTGCTGGGACAGCCCTACCTTGCGGTGCTGACCCTTCCCTCGGTTTGTACAACGGCCGCCGGAAAAAGCCGCCTGATCCGGTATCTTGCCATCCTGCCGATCCTGCTCACCTCGCTGTTCTGCTGGCAGGATACGTATACACACACCGCGCAGAATGCGCAGGTATACCGCGAAAATATCGCTGCCATCCATGCATACAGCGGTACGGGCACGCTGATACAGAAAAAGCTTCCCTTTGACGGCTATGCATGGGCTATGCCCTACCATAACGCCTATTATGACCCATACTATAACCTCTTTTTCGATCTGCCGATGGATACCGATATCCAATGGATTCCGTAAACCAGCCGTCATGCGCCCGCTCCGCATACAAAACGGCTCCGCCCGCATTTTTCACCGGCAGCGGCGCTTTCGATCATATCCCCATGAAAAAAGTCAGGCACATGGCCTGACTTTTTTCATTTGCACGGCAAATGCTGTCTTACACGCACTGCCGCCGTTATTTAATCGACCAGCTTGTCCAATTCCTTGACATGCTCCGTGCCGGTCGCGCTCTGGTGCTCTGCCTGCTTGGCATACATATTCACGGCTACCGCCGACTTTTTGATCGACTGCATCGTGCCCGCACCGGCCACACAGCCGCCCGGACAAGCCATGCCCTCGAGCAGATAGCCGTCGTACTTACCGGCCTTGGCCGCCATGATCATCTTGCGGCACTCACGCAGACCCTCCGCGTTGGCCACCTTGACCTCGCGCTCCGGGTACTTCTCCTTAATGACATTGATAACCGCCTGCGCCACGCCGCCCGATACTGCAAAGTTGCGGCCGTCGGTCGAAGCGTCGTTGATGCCGTGCGGATCTTCCTCAAGCGCGGCCACATCGACATGGCGGGCATCGAAAATACCGGTCATTTCCTCAAAGGTCAGCACAAAGTCAACCTCGCTGCGGACGTCCTTCCGCATAGCTTCCAGCTTTTTCGCCGCGCAGGGGCCGATGAAAGCGACCTTGGCATCCGGATAGTGGTGCTTGACCAAACGCGCGGTCAGCGTCATCGGGGTGAGCGCCATGGAGATATTCTTCGCCTGATCCGGGAACATTTTTTTCGCCATGACCGACCACGCCGGACAGCACGAAGTACCCATGTAAGGCAGTTCCTCCGGCACCTCGCGGATAAAGTCCTCCGCCTCCTGCGCGGCGCACAGATCCGCGCCGATCGCCACCTCGATGATATCCGCAAAGCCAAGCTGCTTCATCGCGGCGCGCAGCTTGCCCGGCGTAACCTTGGGGCCGAACTGGCCGACAAACGCCGGCGCGACTGCCGCGTACACGCGCTCGCCCGCCTGGATCGCACGGATCACCTGGAAGATCTGCGACTTGTCCGCAATCGCGCCGAACGGACAGTTGACCAGACACATGCCGCAGGATACACACTTTTCGTAATCGATATCCGCCTTGCCGTTCTTGTCGCTGCGGATCGCGTCCACACCGCAGGCGGCGGCACACGGACGCTCCTGCCGGATGATCGCATGATACGAGCACACATCTACGCAGCGGCCGCACTTGATGCACTTTTCCTGATCGATATGCGAACGGCCGTTATACCGGTCGAGCGTGATCGCATCCTTGGGGCAGACCTCCACACAGGGATGTGCCAGACAGCCCTGGCAGCCGTCGGTCACCATGATCTCGTTCTCCTTGCAGGCATTGCATGCAAACTTGATGATATTGATCAGCGGCGGCGTGTAATACGTCTCCTCGCGTGTCGCAGCGTCGATATTATCCGACAGCGGCGAATGCTCCGCTGCGCTGCGGCAGGGCAGGCCCATCGCCAAACGGAGCCGCTCGCCGACAATGGCGCGCTCCAGAAAAATATCGTTGCGGAAGTTGCCGATCTCACCCGGTATGATTTCATACGGCAGGGCTTCAATACGGCGGCCGGTCGGCCACTCGGTATGGTAGGCCATACGCGCTACCTCGCGGAAGATCCGCCGGCGGATCTCCTGAATGCGGGTTTCTACGCCTCTCATAATATAAATATCCCCCTTGTATTCAAGTAATTGTTTGGATGCAGGGCGGTATTTTGCCCATTTCGGCAGGGCAAACCATTCCTTCTATCAGCATACCGCATTCCGAAGCTAAAGTAAAGGTGCAAATTGTAGAAAATTTAACAATTTTTCAGCGCAATTTTTTCGGCTCGTTCGGCTGTTGCCGCTGTCCGGCAAAAAGCGTATGATTTGTTTGTCACAAAACGCCTGCCCCATGTGTGTTCCGGGTGAAAGGAGATGATCGCCTATGTATGAATGGACACAGGAAGCGGATGCCGCCCGCTTTGTCCGCACCTATGCCGACCTGATCCTGCGGCTGTGCCTGTCACATGGCCTGAACCGCGCGGACGCGCAGGATATCTGTCAGGAGCTGTTTATCAAGCTGCTCACCGGCCGCCGCCGCTTTTCCGGTGCGGAGCATGAAAAGGCATGGGTCATCCGCGCAGCGGGCAATGCCTGTAAAAATCTGCGGCGTGCCGCGCATCACAGCCGCCGTGCCGCCCTTGAGGAGGCCTGTACCGTTGCAGCGGACACGGGTGGCGAAAACGACGTGCTCGATGCCGTTCGCGCCTTACCGGAGCGATACCGCGCGGCAGCCGTCCTGCTCTGGATCGAGGGATACCCTCCCGATGAGGCCGCCCGTCTGCTCGGCATTTCACCCGCCGCGCTGCGCAAACGGATCGAACGCGCCAGAAAACAGATCAAAACCGAGCTGAAAGGAGTATTCACATGAACCGACCCGCAAATGCCCCGCAATTTTCCGAATCAGAAAAGCTGCTGCTGACGCGCCGCCTGCAGGCGGCGGCGCACACCGCGCACCGGCCTGTGCGCCGAAACGGCAAGCGGCTGGTCTGTGCCGCAGCCGCAGCCGCGCTGCTGGTGGCCGGCGCGGGCGCACTGCCCAGCACATTCACCGGACTGAAATTGCACATCGGCAGCCAGCAGATCGAAGCCGCCGCCGTGCTCACCCTGCACACGGATGGCAGCGCCACCGTTACCGTTCGCTCGCCGGGTGCGCGAGATACACACATTACCGACTACGGCGGCGCGCTTGCCGCCGCCATCCTGACCGGCGATCCTGCCGCCGCTGCCACCGCTGCCGCCCCGATCGTGCAGGACCGTGACCCCGCGGCAGCGCCGTACACGGTTTACGCGGAAAACGACCGGCTGCTGCTGCACATCAACGGCTATATTCCGATTGATGTGACCGACCGGCTGGCGGCCGGGATCACCTTCACCTATGCCGACAGTACCGGCGAACGGCAGCGCGCCACCCTTTCCGGAACAGCAGAGGATTATACCGTGCAGTAAGCGCCGCGTATCCCGTATTTTCCCGCGCTACGGCACAAGGATCAGCTCACAGGTGCACGAAGGAAAGCTTGCTTCCATTTCAGCATTGACCGCCTGCAGCGCATCTGCCAGTTCGTTTACCGCAAGGCTGTCCGCCGCGATGCGAAAATACACCGCAACCCACAAATGCCGCCCGGTTTTAGTGATATCAAAAAAGACCGGAGAAAATCGGTATTGTTCCATCACCGGATAACAGATCTCCTTGATCTCCTCGGTCAGGCCGGGATCGGGCGCAAACAGAAATACATCCTTGACCGACCGCCAAAGCACCCGTATATTTTCCGGCAGCATAAACACCATCACCAGCACTGCAACGATCTGGTCGAAATACGGCGCAGCGGCGGCCAGCGGGGTCTCCTCCAGATAGCGCGAAAGGAAAAACGCCGCCGCCATCCCCAAGCTGTACAGAATATCCATCCGCCAGCCCAGCAGCTCCGCTTCAATCGTCGGGGAGGAAAGGTTGCGGTTCAGCCGCTTCATAATCAGGAAGATCACCGTGCTCGCCACACCCAGACAGCACTGAAATGCCGCGACCTGCGCATTATTAACCGGATTGCCGCCCGACAGCGCCGCATCCAACACCTCTGCGGACACGCCAAACGTGACTGACAGCATCATAACGCCTTTGATGATGACAAAGATCGATTCCACCTGCAAATATCCATACGGATGTTTTTCCGACACCGGCTTATGGAACAGCGGGGTCAAAAACAGCAGCAGCGCAATAAATACCAGCTCGGACGCATCGTACACGGCATCTGTCAGCGCTGACTGCGAGTGGCTGTAAATCGCAAAAATAAATTCCGCGGCCGCAAACAGCAGCCCAGAAAAAAAGGACATCCGTAAAATCTGCTTTTCTCGTTTTTCCGTCATATGCTTCTTCCTTTTCCAATCGTTGCTGTGCTCCCAAAAAACAAACCGTGCAGACACAAGCGGTCTGCACGGCTTGAAACTCTCGATCGAAACCACGCTTTCGATCGAATTTGCGACGGAGAATCGCGCCCTTCGGGCACAATTCTCCATCGTCCTGTATAAAAAACCACGCACATGTCGCGGTTTTTTATAAAAATTGCAGCAGACTGCAATTTTCTATTTCATGCGCGCTGCCGCGCGTATTGCTCACGCTCAATCACAAAATACTCTTTCGACAGACTGAAACCGTGCAGACACAAGCGGTCTGCACGGTTTTCGTATGATTATGCGCTCTCAGTACACATATTCAAATTCCAGATCGCCGATGACAACAAAATCGCCTTCCTGCACGCCCATCTGCTCCAAGCGGTCGTAAACGCCTGCGCTTTTCAGCATCCTGTCCATATACTGGCGGGATTCATAGTCATCTACATTGACCGAGCCCATGATCTTATCCACCCATGCGCCCGAAACCACATAATAATCCTCGACCTTTTCGACCGTCCACTCGCGCTCGCCTGCCGTGTCCGGTGCGGTCTCGACAAATTCCGGCTCATACACAAACACCGGCGGCAGCTGCTGCAATTCGTGCCAAGTCAGGCGGATCAGCTCTTTCACACCCTGATTGGTTGCCGCGGAAAGCTCGGCAAACAGCAGGCCGTGTTCCTCCGCATAGCGGCGGATTTTTTCGACCGGCTCGCGGTCATCGCCCAGCAGGTCGGTCTTGTTAGCCACGATGATCTGCGGCCGCGCTGCCAAAAATTCGCTGTATCCGGCCAGCTCGGTGTTGATCTTCTCGATATCGTCGATCGGATCGCGCCCCTCGCTGCCCGCCGCATCCACCAGATGCAGCAGCAGGCGGCAGCGGTCGATATGCCGCAGGAAATCATGCCCCAGCCCCGCGCCTTCGGCCGCGCCCTCAATAATACCGGGGATATCCGCCATGACGAAGGACTGCTCCTCCCCCACGGATACAACGCCCAGATTGGGCACCAGCGTGGTAAAGTGATAGTTGGCAATTTTAGGCCGCGCGGCAGAAACCATGCTCAGCAGCGTGGACTTGCCCACATTCGGGAAGCCGACCAGACCGACATCGGCCAGCAGCTTGAGCTCAAGCACGATCTCGCGCTCGATACCCGGCTGCCCGGGCTTGGCAAACCGCGGCGCCTGACGGGTCGGCGTGGCAAAATGCGTATTGCCCCAGCCGCCGTTGCCGCCCTTGGCCGCAACAAACGGTTCATCGTCCGACAGATCCTTGATGACCTGTCCGGTTTTCTGGTCGCGGATGATCGTGCCGCGTGGCACGCGGATGACCAGATCCGCACCGTCCTTACCCTTGCAGCGCTTGCTGCCGCCGTTTTCGCCTGCGGCTGCCACATATTTTTTCTTGTAGCGGAAATCCAACAGCGTTGACAGGTTATCGTCCACCTTGAAAATAACCGAACCGCCGCGGCCGCCGTCGCCGCCGTCCGGGCCGCCGGAGGCAACGTATTTTTCCCGATGGAAGCCTACCTTGCCGTCGCCGCCCTTACCGGATACGATTTTGATTTTTGCAACATCAATAAACATCATTTTCCTCCTTTCTGGGGAATGAAAACAAAATCCCAGACAACCGTCTGGGATTTCTGTTCTTCCAAAACGCGCGCCGCGCGCATACAATCTGAAAACCGTCACGCGGTTTTCATAAAAAGTCAGGACATGTGCCTGACTTTTTATACCCTGACCCAGCCGCTCTGGGCGGCGTCATTCGGGTATCGAAAGCAAGTTTCAGAGAAACTTGCTTTCGTATATAGGGGGCTTCTGAAGCCCCCTATACGTTTACTGCGGGTAAACAGAGACCTGCTTGCGATCCTTACCCAGACGCTCGAAACGAACAACGCCCTCTACCTTGGCGAACAGGGTGTCGTCCTTGCCGCGGCCAACGTTCAGACCCGGATGGATCTTCGTGCCGCGCTGACGGACAAGGATGTTGCCAGCCGGTACGGTCTGGCCGTCCGCGCGCTTGACGCCCAGGCGCTTGGCCTCGGAGTCACGACCGTTCTTGGTCGAACCTACGCCCTTTTTATGAGCGAAAAACTGTAAGCTAATCTTCAGCATCTGCGTGCACCTCCATTACGTTCAAAAATTCGGAATAGTTTTGTTCCAGCTCGTTAAAATGCAGCTTGAGCGCCCGCAGCGCATCCTGTCCGCGCTCCATATCCCCGCCCTGCGGCAGCGTGATGCGGATATGTGCGCCGTCATCCTCGATCAGCGTATCGACCGGGATGTTCTGCACATCAAACAGCAGCGCATGCGTCAGCATGACCGCGCTGGAAATCGCCGCGCAAACGATGTCCTCCCCCTCTTCCGCGTAGCCCGCGTGACCGAGGATGTCCACCGAGAGGAGCTTGCCCCCCCGCGACGAAAAAGTGACCTTTGTCACCGCCTTACGCCTTGATGGACGCGATGGTCACCTTGGTGTACGGCTGGCGATGGCCCTGACGCTTGCGGTAACCCTTCTTGGGCTTCATCTTGAAGATGTTGATCTTCTTGCCCTTGCCGGTCTTCTCGACCGTGCCGGTTACGGCAGCGCCGGAAACGTAAGGAGCGCCGACGGTGAGCTGATCGCCCTCGCCTACGGCCAGAACCTCGTCAAAAGTAACGGTCGCGCCGTCCTCCATGCCGAGCTTCTCAACGTAGATCACGTCGCCCTCGGATACCTTGTACTGCTTGCCGCCAGTTTTCAGAATGGCATACATGTGGTTTTCCCTCTCTTTCGTTATAGAGTCACGCTTGGCACGGCGGCGCCCGGTTTCGGACACACTTAACAAAAGCCATTGCACAATGCGGCTTTTAACAGCATAACACAGGGATTCGGACTTGTCAAGCCTGAATCCCTGTGTTTTTGTCGTTTTATTTACTTTTAAGCAAAGAACGAAGCAACAAAATCCATAAAGCCGGCCGGCACCGAGGTCGCTGCCCCGGTTGCGGTGCGGTTTGTGCTGACAAAACCGGTATTTCCCTGTGCCAAACCGATCACACGGTCGGAAAACAGCACATAATACGTGCACAAGGGGGCGTCTCCCTCTGCCGGCTTATACGCCGCGGCATCATCCCGGTAGGCAGCCAGCTTATCCTGCAAAAAGCCCGCCGGCACACTTAGGTATTTATACTGCGAACCGGTGCTGTAAATCACATACACGCCTTCGGTCAGCTGCGGGATCAGATCAGGCAGGCTGTCGGTTTCCGCCGTTTTGGGGTCGGGCAGCGAGGCAGCCAGACTGGTCAGCATCGACTGATTCTCCTGTGTCAGCGTCGTGACCTGCGCACTGAGCGTATCCTTTTCCTTGCCGAGCGCATCGAGCTTTTCATTCAGCCCCTTGATCGTGCTGCCGCGCACCATAAACAGAATAAAGAACAGCAGCGCCAGCACCAAGCTGACCAGCACCGCGATGCACAGCAGCATGCGGTAGTTCATTTTCGCCTTGGGCTTGCCGCCGGTGCGCACCGGCGGCCGCCGCCGGATCTGGTCACGCCGTTCCGGACGGGCCGCGCGATCCATACGCTGCGGACGTTCGCCGTAATCCGAATACTCTGAAAAATCAGAATATTCCGGGCGATCGGTAAAATCGGTTCGATCCATGATCTTCCCTCCCGTCAGTCCGATATGCTGCCGCCCGTCACTTAGACGGGTTTTCGATGACCTTGACCTCGCCTGAAGCGCAGCCGACGATCATACGTTTACACATATTGAGGAACAGACCGTGCTCCAGCACGCCAAGCATACCGGTCAGCTTGCTGAATACATCCTGAATATCAAAGCCCGCGCCAAGATGCAGGTCGGCAATGTAGTTGCCGTTATCGGTTACAAAGGTCTTGCCGTCCTTCACACGCAGCACCGGATTCCATCCATAAGCTGCCATTTTCTCCATCGCCTGCTTGGAGCCGTACTGAGCGATCTCCACCGGCAGATGGAATGCGCCGATCTTGTCCACCAGCTTGCTCTCATCCATGATCCAGATGACTTCTTTCGCCATGGATGCCACAACCTTTTCCCGGTAAAGCGCACCGCCGCCGCCCTTGATGGCGTTAAAGGCAGGATCGATCTCATCTACGCCGTCGATTGCCAGATCGACATGATCCAGCTCGTCGATCGTCAGCAGCGGAATGCCCAGCTCACGTGCCTGCGCTTCGGTTGCCTTGGAAGTCGGGATCGCCTGAATCTTCAAGCCGTTCTTCACCATTTCACCTACGGCATTCACCATGTGGTAAGCGGTGGAACCCGTGCCCAGACCGACGACCATGCCGTCCTTCACATATTCCGCGGCCTTATCGCCGGCCAATTTCTTCATATCCATGATTCATCCTCCTATGGCATCGCTGACGCTGCAGCAGACTGCGTACATATATTACTTCTATTATAAAATGTCCGCAGAGAAAGGTCAATCTTTTCCGTGCGAAAGCGTAAAATTGCCGATGATGCCGGGCGGTGTTTTCACCGGCGCAGCGATGTCTTACTCCCCATTTTCTCCGCAGATCCGCTCCCACAGCCTGCGGTCCTGCTTATCCTGCGGCGTAAACTGTGCGAACAGATCCGGACGATCCTCCCGCGTGCGGCGCAGGCTCATTTCCCGCCGCCATGCCTCGATATTGGCATGATGGCCGGAGAGCAGCACCTCGGGCACCGCGCGTCCGCGCCAGTTTTCCGGACGGGTATACTGCGGATGCTCCAGCAGCCCGTCCCAGTGGCTTTCCGCCGTAAACGCCTGCTCATCGGGCAGCACACCGGGTACCATGCGGCATACCGCATCCGCAACCGCCATCGCCGGGATCTCACCGCCGGTCAGCACAAAGTCGCCGATCGAGATCTCCTCATCCACACAGGCATCGATAAAGCGCTGGTCCACACCCTCATAATGGCCGCATACCAGAATGATATGCTCCCGCCGAAGCAGCTCGCGCGCTTTCCCCTGATCGAACGGACGTCCCTGCGCGGAGAGGAATACCGTGTGCACCTGCTCGCCCGCGCAGAGTGCCTGATGGCACAGATACAGCGGCTCGGCCAGCATCACCTGCCCGCGGCCGCCGCCGTAGGGCGCGTCATCCGCCTTGTGGTGCTTGTCCGTCGCGTAATCCCGGATATTGGTCGCCCGCACCTCGACCAGCCCTTTCTCCTGCGCACGGCCGATGATGCTTTCCCGCATGACCGCATCGATCATTTCGGGAAACAACGTCATAATGTCGATCTTCATTCGATCAGCCCCTCGATGCTTTCGATATAGATAACGCCTTGCTGCATATCAATTTCCTGCAAAAACGGCTTGGCCGCGGGGATATAGACCAACTGTCCTTCCGGCGTTTTGATCTCGTACAGGTCATGCGCGGGATTGGTGGTCAGCACATCACGCAGGCGGCCGATCTCGCGCGATACCCGGCGGTCATACACCGCAAAGCCCAGAATATCCTGAATAAACACCAGATCCTCGGGCAGCTCAACGTCATCACGGTCCAGATACAGCACGCGGCCGCGCAGCGCCTCCGCCGTCTCAACCGTGTCCACCCCTTCCAGATGCAGCAGCACCACATTTTTATGCACCTGCGCCCGCTGCACGCAAACAGATGTCTTTTCATCCAGCCAAAGGGTATCAAAATCGCACAGCACCTCAGGGCTGTCGCACCAGCTCTGTACCTTCAAATCGCCGCGCACGCCGTGCGTGCCCACGATTTTTCCGGCTTCTAAAAATTTTTTCGGCATAGGTTTATCCTCCGGTTCATTGGGGAAATCGGGCGCCGCCGCCCGGTTCCTGCGCACCTTGGTTACGCATATAATAAAAAAATCGCCGCACCGCGGCGATTTTCAGCTCAAAGCGCCCGCAGGCGCATAAAACAGAAAACCGCAAAGCGGTTTTCATCAAAAGTACGGGCTTCGCCCGTGCTTTTGATACAAAGGCGAAGCACTGCAAAAATCAAAATTTTTGCGGGGCTTCGGCGCGATCGCCCTTTCAGATGCAGCCTGACAAGGGCGTGCCTCGTTTGGAACGGGCTATACCCGTTTCAAACGAAGTTGTCAGTCCAGAATATCGACTGTAACGCGCTTGTTTTCACGATTGCCTGCCGCTTTCATGAGTGTGCGGATTTCCTTTGCGATGCGGCCGTGACGACCGATGACGCGGCCCATGTCCCCGGGCGCAACGCGCAGGGAGAAGGTGACATTATCGCCGTCGATCTCCTCGGTGATGGCAATCGCATCCGGCTCGGAAACCAGATTTTTGACAATATAAGTCAGCAACTCTTTCATTTCGTTAGCCTCACTCAATTCAGCACACCGGCCTTCTTCAGGATGCCGCGAACGGTATCGGTCGGCTGAGCACCATTCTTGATCCACTCCTGAGCGCGGTCTGCGTTAACATTGATGGCAGCCGGATCGGTCAGCGGATTGTAGGTGCCGATCTCCTCGATGAAGCGGCCGTCACGCGGGTAACGGGAATCAGCAACAACGATGCGGTAGAACGGAGCCTTCTTCGCGCCCATGCGGCGCAGTCTGATCTTTACCATGGATATTTCACCTCCTCTGAAATAGAAATGATCTATTGTAAATTTCTTTACAAACAAGGTTAAAGCGTTAGAACGGTAGCTTCAGGCCGCCGAGTCCCGGAAAGCCGCGGCGCTTTTTCCTGCCCTTGCCGCCGCGCGCCATGCCGGAAAGCTGGCGGGTCAGCTTCTGCATGCTTTCAAACTGCTTGAGCAGCTTGTTTACCTGCTCCACAGACAGGCCACAGCCTGCCGCGATGCGTTTTTTTCGGGAAAAATTGATGATGGAGGGGTTATCCCGCTCCTTGGGTGTCATAGACTGGATGATCGCCTCGGTGTGGGCCATCTGCTTTTCGTCGATTTTCGCACCGGCGAGGGCTTTTGCGTCCATCCCCGGCAGCATACCGAGCATTTCCTCCATCGAGCCCATGTTTTTCATCTGCTGCAGCTGATCGTAAAAATCAGTCAGCGTCAGCTTGCCGGCCATCATCTTTTTGGCGGTTTCGGCGGCCTGCTTCTGATCGAAGGACTCCTGCGCCTTTTCGATCAGGGTGAGCACGTCGCCCATGCCGAGGATACGGCTGGCCATGCGGTCGGGGTGGAAGGGCTCGATATCACCCAGCTTTTCCCCCGTGCCGACAAACTTGATCGGCTTGCCGGTAACGGCCTTGACCGAAAGCGCCGCGCCGCCGCGGGCGTCGCCGTCCATCTTGCTCATCAGTACGCCGTCAATGCCGAGCGCTTCATCAAAGCTCTGCGCCACAGCAACCGCGTCCTGACCGGTCATAGCGTCCACCACAAGGATGATCTCGGTCGGCTTGACCTCTGCCTTGATGGTTTTCAGCTCGTCCATCAGCTTTTCGTCGATATGCAGGCGGCCTGCGGTATCCAGAAATACCAAATCATAGCCGCCTCGCTTGGCGAAATCCACGCCGTGCTTGGCAATCTCGACCGGATCGCCCTGTCCTTCTTCGAACACGGCGATATCAAGCTGCTTGCCGACCACCTTTAACTGGTCGATCGCCGCGGGACGGTATACGTCGCACGCAACGAGCAGCGGGCGACGCTGCTGCTGCTTACGCAGCAATCCCGCCAGCTTGGCGCAGTTGGTGGTTTTGCCCGCGCCCTGCAAACCGGCCATCATCACGATGGTGGGCGGGTTGGGCGATATGGTCAAACGGGTGGTCTGGCCGCCGAGCAGGCTGACCAGCTCCTCGTTTACGATCTTGATGACCTGCTGGGTCGGCGACAGGCTTTCGAGGATCTCAGCGTCAGTCGCTTTTTCCGTGACCGCCTTAATGAAATCCTTGGCGACCTTAAAGTTAACGTCGGCCTCTAACAGCGCCATGCGGATCTCGCGCATGGCGTCCTTGATATCGGCCTCGGTCAGCCTTCCCTTGCTGCGCAGGTGCTTGAATGCGGATGAAATTTTTTCGGTAAGGCCTTCAAATGCCATGTTAAGCCTCCTGCCTGAGCTGATCGAGCAGCGACATCATGCGGGACGCGATCTCGTCCGCCTCGCTGCTGTGCAGTGTGCCGGCGTTCAGGGTGCGTAAGCGTTCCACCTCGTATGCAAGCTCCTCCGCGCAGCGCTCGGTACCGCCGTAGCGGGCGACCAAGCCGAGTTTCTGCTCCATTGCATGCAGGGCGTGCTCGGCGCGCTTGACGCTGTCCCGCACCCCCTGACGAGTGATGCCCGCATGCTCTGCGATCTCAGAAAGCGAAAGGTCTTCATTATAATACAGGTCGAACAGCTCGCGCTGTTTTTCGGTGAGCGTCTCGCCGTAGAAATCGAACAGCAGGCTCATTTCGAGCGGTTTGCTCTTCATCGGCGGGCCTCCTTGAAAGTGTAAAGCTATTCACCTTTACACCGAACGTGATTATTCTATCCTATCTTATGGCGGTTGTCAAGAGGGAATTTGTGTTTTCATCCAATTCTGTTAGTGGATTTTGCGCCTGCGCGGCGCGGGCGGTATTTCTCTTTACGCAAAG
>NZ_KL370811.1:34781-54664 GCF_000701665.1 Agathobaculum desmolans ATCC 43058
TTCGCCGCCTGCGGGCGGCGGGATGCGTGCGCCTGCGCGGCGCGGGCAGTATTTCTCTTTACAGAAAGCGCACACGCCCCCGGTGCATGGAGGTGCTTCGCCCGCTGCGGCGGGCGGGATGCGTGCGCCTGCGCGGCGCGGGCGGGCAAGAGGAGGGGGAACCATGGTTCCCCCTCCTCTTGTCAATCTCCTCCCCTTCCTTCAGGACGCGCTGCGCGCGTAAAGCCAGGTAACGCCAAACAGCTTCCACCCGTTTGCCGAACAGGACAAAGCCTGCCTTTCCGCACCCCAAAGGGAGAACGGGTGCACCGACCCAAGAAATTCTTCTCTCCCTGACGACTACGCGAACCGGCCTCCCGCAAGGCTCCCGTATTTTCGCAGCGATCCCGATAAGGGGAACTTTGCGGCAGCAAAGCGTGCGCCGTCCAAAGCAAAAAGGGGGTGATTCACAAGAGGGGGAACTTCCTCCTCTTGTGCGCCTGCCGCGCGTGCGGCATCGTCCCTGCCCCGCCGCAGCGGGCGACCCTCCCCTACCGCCCGCAAAGGGGGCATCCCGCAAAGAAACACCCCCTCCGCGATAAAAAAAGAGGTTCCCCCTATGCAGGGAACCTCTCTATTCATTCCTTCAGGCCAAGGATCTCATCCGCGGACAGCTCCAGCAGCCTGCAAATTTGGATCAGCATATCCACATCCATCTTGCGCTGACGGCGTTCATACGGGCTGTATGTAACCTCCGCCAACCCCAGCATTTTGCTGAACTGACGCTGAGAAATCCCTTTTTCTTCACGAGCCTGTTTGATTCGGTCAATATAATCCATCCATATTCCCTTTGCATATTGCATTTAACTCAAATACATGTTATACTGTATTCAAATCGAATACAAGAGGTGATTTTATGAATACATTTTTGGAAGAACTGTTCTGGAACGAGGCCCGGCCGTTTATGCACGACCCCAATGACCCGCTCGAAGGTTTTCTCTACGGAATACGCTTCGCTTTCGACCTGATGGGCGCCGTTTACGGTTCGGATCAAAGCCCGTTTTGAAGCTTTGCCGCCTTGAGCGTGTTCTTCATCAGCATGGTGATCGTCATCGGGCCGGCACCGCCGGGCACGGGCGTCATAAACGACGCCTTTTCCATCACCGCGGGGTCTACATCGCCGCAGACCTTGCCCGCCTCATTGCGGTTGATGCCTACGTCGATCACAACTGCGCCTTCCTTTACCATATCGGGCGTGATAAAGCCCGCCTTGCCCACCGCAGCTACCAGAATATCCGCGCGGCGGCAGACCTCCGCCAAATTTGCCGTGCGGCTGTGGCAGATGGTCACCGTGCCGTGCTTGTGCAGCAGCAGCATACTCATCGGCTTGCCAACGATGTTCGACCGGCCGACGACCACACATTCCTTGCCCTTGGGATCGATCCCGTACTCCGCCAGCAGCTCCCTCACACCGGCAGGCGTGCAGGGCACAAAATCAAAGTTCCCGGTCATGATCTTGCCCACGTTAACCGGATGGAACGCGTCCACATCCTTTTTCGGGTCGATCGCATCGATGACCGCCTGCTCGGAAATATGCTTCGGCACAGGCATCTGGCACAAAATGCCCGAAATCTGCGGGCTTTCGTTCAGCTGTGCGATCAGGCCGAGCAGCTCCTCCTGCGTGGTTTCTGCCGGAAGCGCGTATTTTTCGCTGTAAAACCCACATTCCGCGCACGCCTTTTCCTTATTGCGCACGTAAATCTCACTTGCCGGATCATTGCCCACGATGATGACCGCAAGACCGGGCGTGACGCCCCGACGCTTCAGCTCCTCCGTCTCCGCCAAAATGCTGCCGCGCACCTTGGCGGAAAGCGCCTTGCCGTCCATTCTGACTGCACTCATCTGTTTTCCTCCTTCAGTTTCGGCGGGGCAGGATATCCCCGCGCCTGTTGCTTATTCCTCCGCTTTTTCCGCTTCGGACGGCTGATAAAACGCCTTGCGCACACGGATGCGGCGGTACTGCCGCACCAGCAGGGCAATGGCTGCCAGACAGCTCACCGCTGCCAGCACCTGCGACACCCGCAGCGAACCGATGTACAGGCTGTCCGTCCGCAAGCCTTCGATCCATGCACGGCCCAAGCCGTACCACGCCACATACAGCAGCGCAATCTCACCCGGGAATTTACGCTTTTTGGCATAAAAATGCAGGGCAATAAAGCCAATCAGATTCCAAAGCGATTCATAGAAAAAGGTGGGGTGCACCGGATCGGCGCCGTCGATCGACATGCCCCACGGCAGGCCGGTAGGGCCGCCGTGCGCCTCGCCGTTGACAAAATTGCCCCAGCGGCCGATGCACTGGCCGATCAGCAGACCGAACGCCGCCAAATCACACAGGCCGGCAAAAGACAGCTTTTTGACCCGGCTGTATACAAACAGCGCCGCAACTACGCCGATCACCGCACCGTAAATGGCAATGCCGCCGTGCCAGATCGCAATGATCTCGGCAGGGTTCTGGCTGTAATACTCCCACTCAAAGGCCACATAATACAGGCGGGCGCACACAATGCCGACCGGCACACACAAAATCAGGCAGTCCACCAGATGATCCGAAGTGAAGCCGAATTCCCGTACCCGCGCATTGACATACAGCGCCGCCAGAATAAACCCGGCGCAGATGATGATGCCGTACCAATAAATATCCTTGCCGAACAGGCTGAACGCGACCCGGTTCAAAGTCATCTCCAGCCCGATCGACGGAAATGCAATCAGGTGTTCCATGCTTTCAAAATTTCCTTTACTGTTGATCTGAAAATGCGTCACTGCGGCCGGATGACCGACAGGCACGAACAGTCCGTCCGCGCCCACCGCGCGAATACCGCCTGCACATCCGCTGCATCCACCGTATCAAACAGGGCGGCAAAGTCCGGATAATGCTCGCCGGCAAATACCGCGGCAGCTTCCTGCCGGGCGTAGGCCTCGGGCACATCGAGCACACGCAGATACATGCCGTACAGCGCCTTCTTCATGCGGCGGAACAGCGCCGGGTCGATCCCCTCGCCCGCCAGACGGGCGATTTCCGCCTCGACCGCGGCACGCACCGCAGCAGGATCACGGCTCTCGCCGCCCATCAGCACCGCCGCCCCCTGCGGGAACAGCGTGTAATCCGTATCGAAATCGCGGCCGATCAGACGCTTTTCGTATAATTCCGTGTACAGCGGGGCGGTGTCGCCGCACAGGATGCGCGCTGCCAGCTCGCCCAGCATCCCGCGGCGCAGGCGGCTTTCCCCCGGTTCGAGCGGCGTATCCTTAACGCCGAGCAAAAACTGCGGCTGCGATACCGGCATCACGCGGCTGACCTCTGCCTGATATACCGTACTGCGGCGCGTGCCGTAGTGCCGCTCGCCGATCTCCGGTGCGTCCTGCGGGGAAAACTGCGCCGCCATGCGGCACACCTCGTCAAAATCCGCCGTGCCGCACACGACCAGCACCATATTTTTCGGGCTGTAAAACGCGCGGTGGCAGGTGTACAGCGTTTCCGGCGTGATTTCCGCAATGCTCTCCACGCTGCCTGCGATCGAAACGCGCACCGGATGCTCCCGGTACAATCCTGCGTACAGCCCGACCATTGCCTGCCAGCCGGGGGTATCCTCCATCATGCCGATCTCCTGCCCGATGATGCCGCGCTCCTTGGAGACATTCTCCTCGGTAAAATACGGCGTGAACACAAATTTGAGCAAAATTTCCAGATTTTCTGCAAATCGATCCGTGCAGGAGAAATGATACGCTGTCATCGTATGGCTGGTAAAGGCGTTCGGGCTTGCGCCCGTCCGCGTGAACTTTTGCAGGGCGTTGCCGTCCTGATCTTCAAACATCTTGTGCTCGAGGAAATGCGCCACACCGGCCGGCGTGTCGTACCGCTGTCCCTCGAAGGTGAACGACGCATCCACCGAGCCGAAATCGGTTGCCAGAACGGCAAAGGTTTTGCTGAAGCCCTCCTTCGGCAGATAGCAGATCCGCAGCCCGTTTTCAAGCGTGCGGGTTTGCAGCCGCTCATGCAGGGCGGAATAGGTTTTGGTCATTTCGCCGCCCCCTTCAAAAAATACACGGTGTCCAGCGTGGTCTGCCGGGCGGCTTCCGCCACCTGTTCCGATGTGACCGCCTCAACCTGCGCGATACGATCCTCCGGCGATACCAGCGTACCGGCTGCCGCCTGTCCCATCCAGTAGCGCTCAAGCGCGAGCGGATCGTCCAGCATCGCGCGCCAGCTCGTCACCAGCGATTTGCGCGCACCCTCCAGCTCAGCCTCCGTGATCCCGCCATTGCGGCAGCTTTCCAACTGGTGCAGGATCTCGTCCCGCGCGCGGGCGAAATCCCGGTTTTCAATGCCGGAATTGACGATCATCAAGCCCTTAGAGGCAACAAACTGTGCGCTCGCATAATAGCAGAGCGACTGCTTTTCCCGCACATTTACAAACAGCTTGGAGCCGGTCGAGCCGCCAAAGGCGGTCTGGAACAGCCAGTAAGCGGCAGGGTCGCCGCCGGTCAGGCAGCTTCCGCCCGTGCGGAACCCGAGCGACAGCTTGCCCTGCGTCACATTTTCCTCTTCGATCACCTCGCGCGGCGCACCGGACGGCTGCGCCGCGATGCCGGTGTGCGGTAAATAGGGCTTACCGCTGCGCGGCTGCACCAAAGGCGTTTCCGCAAACAGGGCTTCTACCACATCCGGCGCGAGCGTGCCGCAGTAAAACAGCTCGATTTGTGCCTCACCGAGCGCGCGTTGATACGCGGCGTGCAGCTTGTTCTCCGTGATGCGCGCCGCCTGCTCCGCCGTGCCGAGCGCCGCCTGTCCGTAAGGTTCTTCCGCGCACATCAGCTCGATCAGACGGCGGGCTGCCCAGGCGCGCGGATCATTTTTCTGCCCTGCGATGCGGTCGATCAGGTTTTCACGCTCACCCGCGGTGTCTGCCGCACGGAATACGCCATCAGACAGACAGGGGGCATACAGCAGGTCTGCCAGCAGACGGATCACACCAGCCGTTGTACCGGCCGCGCCGGGTGCACAGGCCTCGTCAATGCAGTCCGCCAGAAAGCCGATGCACAGGTTTTCGCCCTCCTTGCGCACTGCGGCCTCCACCCGTGCGCCATACAGCTCATCCAGCGCGGCGCCGATCGCACGCAGATCGGGCAGCGCCGCAGTACCGCGCCGCAGTACATGCGGCAGACAGGCGCGGCAGGCGGCATCCGCCCCGCCCAGTGGGAGCAGCAGCATCACGCGCAGCACTGCCCGCTTAAATTTCGGCGTGGTCACACAGGTGAGATTGATCCCTGTGCCCAGCTTTCTTCGGGTCACTTGTTGCATAGTGTTCCTCATTTCCGGAAATCTTGTTCCATGTTTCACTATTATAGCATTATTCCCGGTGTGAAGCAATTTATTTTGATCGGCTCTGACGGTATCGTCTCCCACTGGGGTATCTCCATTCCAACTTATCCGTCCGAATGTCAAAAGACCCGGCATTCGCCGGGTATGAGCCTATCAATAAATTCCGTGCCACAGCGCGTATCCAATAGAAAATTGCGTTCGCTACAATTTTCCCAACTTGTCAAAAAAGCATTTTGTCGATGGGTATCAGCAATACGCGCGGCAGCGCGCATAAACAAAATTTGCAGTGCAATTGCACAAAAGGTCAGGACATACGCCTGACCTTTTATGCTTTGAGAGAGCAGTACAAACATAGATTGTTGGAAAAACGAAGGTTTTCCGAGTCTGTTCTATCGTCATTCATTATGTACCAAAAAAAGCGTACATATTATAGCAGCATATCGCCATAACTAATAGCATCGCACCTTCCAAAAGTCTGGTTGCCTGCTGCTCTGCAAGCTGACGGTTGATCCTACCCCCTACTTCTCCACCAATAATGCCGCAAAGCACCATCCCCGCCAAAATCAGCGGCGAAACAGCGGGCAGTCCGTCACCCAAGGCAGTTGCCGCAATGCCGGCACTCTGGCTGATCAAAATAACATACAAACTGTTTTGCGCCGCCACTTTTGTTGACATGGAAAAGAAAAAATACAGCACTGCCATATTAAAGGGTCCGCCCCCAATTCCCAGAAAAGTTCCCAGCGTACCCAGCGCCAACCCAATCAGCAAACATGCGCCCTGCTGGCGCACCCGCAGCATCGGTAGCCTTTTTCGATTGACCGTATACAAAAGCGTTGCCAGTGTCGCTGCCAGCAGCAGCAGCGCCTGCACCCCACCGGCAGTATTGACATCATCAAAGCAGCGCGCCACCATGGAAAACAGCTGTTTCCCTATCAACCCTCCTATAGCCGCGCCAATTGCCAGCGGTGTCGAAACACGCAGATCAATTTGCGACTCCCGCTTGAGCACTGATTTTCCAACCGACCAACAGGTCATGCCAATCACTGTGCAGCCAGACAAAAAGTTGATTGCCGATACCTCCATCAAACCCATTGCATCCAAAACAGGCTTGATGATAACGCCGCCCCCCATGCCGCATATTTTTCCAATAATACAAGCTAAAAAGGCAACAATGCAACAAATGATATACATATTCCCACCCTATTTCTTTTCCGCGCACCTAAATCAGGTGCCGGTCTGCTGCACAGGCTGTACACCATGTGGTCTGTGCTGGCGGGTGGTGGTCGATCACATAGGCCAACCGGCCTCGCGCCTGTTCTACCGCTTCCCGGTAGTCCGGATCATGGATTCGGTTGATCGCTTCCTGCGGATCATCCCGCAGATCATAAAACTCCTCATACGGGCGCTCCTCTATCGCATATCCCAAATATTTGATATATTTGCTTTGCTCGGTAATAATCGCCTGCCACGCGTTGCTGCGGCGACCGTCCGCCCCGCGCCAATACGGCTTGTCCGTCACGGGTATGCCGTTGATCCGCTCCTCTGTAAAGTCACTTTCACTAAAACAAAATTCCCGACATTTCTCCTGTTCTCCCCGCAGCACCGGCAGCAAGGAACGGCTGGGAATCACATCATTGTATGCCGGCCACGCGCGCCCCAACGCCGATAGCGGCTCCAAACCTGCATAGTCCAATATGGTCGCAGCCAAATCGGATAACTCTACCGGATACCGATGTTCACCGATTGGTGTGGCGCCCGGCAGCCTGATTGCCAGCGGAACCTGCACCGCCTGCCGCCACGGCACGCCTTTTTGCAGCAGATAGTGATCCCCTAACATATCTCCATGATCGGAGGTGAATAAAATCAACGTATCCTCCAGCATGCCACGCTCCCGCAGCACGGCAAGCACCTGACCGATTTGATCGTCGATCAGGCGAATCATTGCCTTAGACGCGCGCCGCTGCCGATACAGTCTCTCCTTATCCTCTTCCGAAATCACCTGTCCCTCCGGCAATATGAAATCATCATCCCGATCCAAGGGAATCATATCTAAATACCGCTGCGGCGCATCGTATGGTTTATGCGGTCCGCAGAACGATACTTTCATGTAAAATGGCCACTCCAGTGGATGCTTCCGCAGCTGCTCACATGCCACCCGGCCGGTTACCACATCAATATAATCCTCTTCCGCAAACGGCCAGGGCTGCGCCTGATCATAGTTATGGTGGGGCACATCGCCATTTGCACCACCGCACAGCTGAAAGAAATCCCGAACCGCATTCAACATTCCCTTTTTGGCCAAATAATCGCAATAAAAGCAATAATTGGCTACCATTTGTTGTTTCCCCGCCGTCTCCCATATAAAATCGTAGCCATAAGAGCGCTCTGCTTCTTCTCCCGCCACAGGATCCATACCGCAGCCGCGCGAAGTAGACCACGGATAAGTTTGGTTATAGTGAAACTTTCCGATCCCATAAGTGCGATAGCCCGCCTTTTGCAGCGCCTGCATCATAGTTGGAATCTGGGGCGAAAGATCGCCGGACATTGTTAACGTGCCGATCTGCCGCGGATACCGCCCTGTAATCAGCGAAGTTCGTGCTGGGGAGCAAATCGGGTTGGTTGTTTGGCAGCAAGTAAAATATGCTCCCTGCGCGATCCAGTCGATATTCGGCGTTTCCGCCTTGCTTTTTGCTGCATATCCGGTATATTCTGCCCTTTGCTGATCGGTCATAAAGAGTAAAATATTTTTCGGCATAAAACGATCCCCTTTCATCATTCATACCCTAAAATCAGTTTTCCCTTGGAGCTGCCGTTGCCGCTCCAAGGGAAAGTGAAAAGAAAAGAGAGAGATAGTGTCAAAAAATAAGCATAGCACGCTGTATTGCCGTCTTACCACCATCGAATCAGATCGGTAACCTTATTGCGCAGCTTCACAAATTCCTCAGATACCACATCGCGCGGCAACGGCAGCGGATTATCCAATACCGTTTTTACCGAAGTGGGTTTATTAGTCAGCACCATAATTTTTTGGCTGAGATATACGGCCTCCTCAATATTATGTGTGATGAACAGCACGGTTGTTCCTGTCTTTTTCCATAGCTTAATCAGCTCATCTTCTAACTTAAAGCGCAAATCAATATCCAACTGTCCATATGGTTCATCCATCAGCAGCAATTCCGGTTTGGTTGCAAATGCACGGGCAATCGCAACGCGCTGGAGCATACTGATTGATAATTGGCTTGGATAATAATTACGGAATTTGGTCAGGCCAACAACATCCAGCATTTCCTCTACGTTCGCATCTGCTTCTGCTTTCGGGGTTTTTTTGATTTCCAGCCCAAAGCGGATATTCTGTTCCACTGTCAACCATGGAAACGAGGAATATTCCTGAAAAATATAGGAAATATTTTGTTTTTTCGGATCGACTGGAATGCCGTTTACAAGGATTTCTCCTGCGGTCGGCTCATACAATCGAGTCAAACTGTTCAAAAAGGTGGTTTTGCCGCAACCCGTCGGCCCAACGATACACAGAAACTCGCCTTCCTTTACTTCAAAATTCAAGTTATCCAAAACCAGAAGATCCCCGAATTTTTTTGTCAGATTCTGCACCTTCACTTTTGGCTGCTTGTTTTCCATGTTTGTCCCCCCTTACAGCGTGTGATCGACAACCGCATCGATCTCCCTGCGCAGCCGCAGGAATTCCGGATCGGTGTAGTTGCGCGGCCGCGGCAAATTAATCTCATACTCCGCCTTCACACCAGTTGGGCAGTTGCGCAAAACCAAAATACGGTCAGCCAGATAAACCGCTTCTTCAATATTATTGGTAACAAAAATAACAGTGCGCTTTTCTGCCTGCCAAATACGCGTCAACTCATCCTGCATCAAATAACGGGTTTGTGCATCCAAATGTCCAAACGGCTCATCCAGCAGCATCACAAGCGGTTCATTGCAATATGCCCGTGCAATACCGACACGCTGCTGCATACCGCCAGACAGCTTTACCGGAAAAGAATTTTCAAACCCCTGTAAACCAACCAGATCAATATAATGCTGTGCTCTTTTACGACGCTCCTCTTTTTTTACACCACGCACCTTCGGGCCGTATTCTACATTGCCCATTACCGTTAGCCAGGGAAACAACGCCGTATTCTGGAACACCATACCGCGATCCGGTCCCGGGCCCTCCACTGGCTTTCCCTGACATAATACAGCCCCACTGCTCGGCAGCTCAAACCCGGCAATCATATTCAAAATTGTGCTTTTCCCGCACTGACCTGGCCCAAACAATACCAAAAATTCATTTTCACGCACTTTTATATTCAGATCTCCCACAACCTGATACCGACCCTCCTGCGGCTTGTCAAAGTATTTATCCACACCGCGGAATTCGATCAGTGCCTCTTCGGGCACTACTTGCCTCTCACTGTCCATGCGCATAGCTTGGATTCCACTCCCCTCATAATTGATGTGATCAGCAGGCCGGTCAGCGCAATCGCTACGATGCCCACCATAATCTGGGTCATGTCCCCCGTCTCCTGACCGCTAATGATCAGCCAGCCAACTCCTTCAGACGAACGGATCATTTCTGCTGCAACGATTGTTGCCCACGCAGAACCAAGCGCCACCTGCAAGCCGGAGAAAATATACGGAACTGTCGTCGGTAGGACAATCGAAGTAAACAGCTGGTTATCCTTGGCACCTAACATCCGTGCCGCACGCACCAGTGTTTCATCCACCGAATGCACACCATTGTAGGTTGTTAGCGCAATCGTGAAAAAGCACGCCAAAAAGATCAGAAAATACTTCGAACCTTCGCTAAAGCCAAACCACACGATGGACAAGGGAATCCATGCAATTGGCGGAATCGGTCGAATCATCTGTATATAAGGCATCAAAATCGCATCTGCAACACGATACCATCCCATCAGAATACCGACCAAAACGCCCAGCACACCACCGGCAATATAAGGAACCAACATGCGGCGCAGACTGATTAAAATATGCATCGTCATGGAATGCGTGCCAATCGGCTCCACAAACGCTGTAAAGAAACCGGTAAACACCGTAATCGGATCCGGCATTACAGTGCCAAGGGCAGTCAACGCGGTAGCCACATACCAAATGCACAGGAAGACGAAAATACCGATCGCACCGAAAAAGACACGTTTCTGTTTTTCACCCATCAGCTTCTGCCTCCCTTAATCAATTTGCGTCCAATAAACTGAATAACACTGGATAGAATGGCACCCGTAACCGCAATAACGATCATACCTACAATTACAATATCCAAACGGAAAATACCCCGTGCCTGCTGAATCATAAAGCCAAGACCCTTTGTAGACGCCAGCAGCTCAGCTGCCACCAACGTTGTCCACGCCGAACCCAACGCTACATCCAGACCAGTAAAAATCATGGGCAGTGCCGATGGGATTGCCACTTTCGTTAATAACTCCCAATTACTTGCCCCAAATGTTTGACCGACCCACAAATGCACTGTCTTGGTCTGCTTAATACCGGAATAGCTGTTGATTACCATAGCAACCATTGCCGAAATGAAGATGACCAACGCCTTGGACATGAAACCGATACCCACCAGCGTAACCATAACCGAGGTCCATGCAATGCCCGGAATTGTACGCACCAGATCAAATACCGGTCGAACACACATATCCACCTTATCATTCCACGCCATAAATATACCAAGCGGTATACCAACCACCGCGCCGATCACATAGCCGCCCAGCGCCACTTGCAGACTTGCACCCAGATGCTGCAGCAGCGTTGCGCCATCCGGCTTTGTCTCATACCATTTTTTCACAAATGACTCTGCGACTTTTACGGGAGATGGCAGTGCATTGGAGCGAAAAATCCCAAGTCCATCTGTTACCAGCCACCATATAAAAATACCCACACAAATAGAAAACACGCTAAGGAATAAGTACTTGTTAATCCGAACTTTCTTTTTGTCTTTCATTTGCCCCTCTCCTTACTAATACATGGGAAAATATGCTCACTTTTCGAAATTTGGGTATAAAAAGGGAGCCCATGGAGCATGGGCCCCCGTAGCTGCTTTTAGGAAAGCGTTGCGCCCTTTACAGTAATGCCAAGCGCATCCTGCAGAGGCTGCACATTAATGGCCTCCTCAATAAACTGTACTTGATCCTCCTCGATCGTACCAATGGATGCAAAGAAATTGCCTACCTGCAGCAAGCCGGAACCCAGCTGGTACTCCGCCGTCTCATAATCCGCCGGAACGACAAACGGACGAATCTCCGTTTCCATCTTTACATCTGCCTCATCTGCGGGCTTGCCGTTTTCCGCATAAAACTGAAGTGCAAACTCATTGCGCAGATTGGGATCTGCCTGCAGCTCTTCTGCCGCCTTATACATTCCCTTCAAGAAGAGCACCACATCACCATAGCGGTCTTCCAGAATGTCCTTGCGAGCAAGGAAACCATTTTTGAATTCTGTATTCGTTGCTTCCATGCAATCCGCTACTGCAACCATTTTGTTTTTCTCCATCATGTTACAGTAATCTACATCTGTTGCAACAAACACATCGCCTTCACCTGTCAGCATTGCCTGTGCTGCAGCGGCGCGATCCATATTCAAATACTCATAATCCGTGCCGGCAGTCAGGCCAAACTGCGAGAAATAGGACGCTGCGATCCACTGTTCCATTGTCGAAGTCGGGCCAAGCACCGTCAGTCCCTTTAAGGTATCTGTACTGCCATACATCTCCGGCTTGCCATCAATTTCGCCCTTTTTCTTTAGCACCGGGCTATCCGGACGTACATAAATTTTTGCGGTAATCGAACCACTATCCGACTCTGCAATCCAATCACATAAACCAGAAGCCGTGGAATAAACCGACGCCAGACCGTTCGAAGCGACATCTAGCTGTTCCGCAGCAAGCCCCTCATTTTCCGGTGAGCCATTGGGGAACATGATCAAATTTACATCCAGTCCGAGTTCGTCAAAATAGCCTTTCTCTTCTGCATATACAGTAGGGATCGAAATGATGTTGGACTGCACCCCTACATTTAGCGTTTCTCCGGAAGCGGTAAAGGTGCCGTCACTCCCCTGCGCGTCAGACGCATCACCATTTTTTCCGCCCGACGACGATGCGTCGCCTCCACAAGCTGTTAAGCTGGTAGCCAATCCGGCAGCAAGAAGCATTGCAAGAACTCTCTTAGATCCTTTTTTCATGTTTCATTCCTCCCTTTGTTTGTATCCAGTTTATCTAAAATACTGCACAAAGTCTTTCGTTTTTCGACTTGGTTTTTTCACATTTATGACATCATTGATCTTTTCGCATTTTTCGCACTTCATTTGGCGTATGTCCGAATGATTTATGAAATACTGTGGAAAAATAGCTCATATTCGTAATTCCTACCTGCAAAGCGATGTCAGAAATTCGCATACCGGTCGTTTCCAAGAGCTGCTTTGCCCGCTTCATTCGCAAACTCATCAAGTATTCCGAGAAATTGATTCCTACCTCGCGCTTAAACTGCCGCGATAAGTAATCCCGGTTCAAATACACCACATCTGCCACGGTATTCAGTGAGATATCCTCCGCATAGTGCGTATCCATATAATCCATTGCCTTGCGAATGGCGTCCGAATACAATCTCCCCTTTCCCCGCACTTGATCCAGCCCCTCCTGCACCGCTGTGCACAGCGCTGTAAAGGTGCAGCTATCCCCAATTATCCGCTCAGTCTCGCACAAATCAATTCCCATTTTCCTTCGAATACCGACAAATAACTGCTGCAAGGCTTCTTTCAAAAAATAAACATGAACGTGATGCTGCTTTGCTTGCTCCAATAACCGTTCCACCTCTTTGCAGCCTTCTTTGATGGCCTGCTCTTCCAAGCGCACGGTAGCACGCATAATGCTTGTTTCCACACGTTCCACGCCAGCTTCCACCTTAAACCCCTCTTGCGGCGCTTGGTAAAAGCGGATGTTGCTGTCCAGCATCGCCTCGCAGCAAGCCGTTTGCAGACGCTCTATGCGATGGTGGATCCTGCTACACCCTACAATGCCCTGCATCGCAATCAGCGGCATCGCTTCCTGCGCGGTATCCGCTTGTCTTCCTCCGCTCTCCTTTCGCAAATTTGCTAACATGAACATCTCCTGATTGCTATACGCATAAAATAACGGATTTTCAAAATATTCCGCAACATGCGCCTGCATCCACGTCATATTATGCTCATTATTCTCAAACAGCATCACTATAAAGGCATCATTACGCAAATAAATATGATTATCACGCAGGTCACACTCTCGAATCGGGCAAATATGATCATCCTGCTCCACCAGATGACGCAGGTAATGGTTACGGCTGATCTGCTGCACCGTGCCGGTGGCAATGCGCTGCTGACGCGCCTGCTTCACTGTATCTAATACCACGCGCAGCCGATCCGCACTGACTTCACTTTTCAAAATATAGTCGCTTGCCTGATTTTGAATAGCAGTTCGCGCATATTCAAAATCATCGTGACACGTCAGCATGATTACATCTACGGCAGGATATTTCCTCTTGATCTCTTTCAACAGCTGCAAGCCATCCATTTTGGGCATGGTAATATCAGCGAATACTAGATCTGCTGGCGTTTCTTCCATTTGATGCAGGGCTTTCATACCGGAATTGACTGC
The DNA here is from genome assembly GCF_000701665.1 of Agathobaculum desmolans ATCC 43058. Taxonomy (GTDB): domain Bacteria; phylum Bacillota; class Clostridia; order Oscillospirales; family Butyricicoccaceae; genus Agathobaculum; species Agathobaculum desmolans. The sequence continues at coordinate 48,797 of NZ_KL370811.1, forward strand.
ACCGACAATCTCTGCATTGGCATCCGCCCCACGAATACACTGCACAATATACTGGCTGATCAGCGGCTCATCATCGACTACCATAATTTTCATCTTTTTGCTCCTTTACCGCTTCTTCACATGCTTTCCGATGCACTTGGAACGCTTGATAATGATCCATTGTCACAACAACCGTAGTAAATTTCCCCAATTCGCTTTCAATCCGCACACCAGATGATCCGCCATAAATAATCTGAAGCCGCTTTTGCACGTTTTTCAGCCCAATTCCATGATGAAAGCGTTCGGATCGATAATTGCCTCTTGCAATCTCCCGCTGGCGCTCCGGTGTGATACCTTCCCCGTTATCTGTCACCTCTACATACAACGCGTTGCCGCGGTAGCCTGCCCGCATCCGAATTTCACATCCTGCATCCTTTTCAGCAAAGCCATGGAAAAAGGCATTACCAACAATAGGCTGCAAAATCATTCGCGGAACATAAAGCTTCATCATCCGTTCCGGAATTCCGCACACAAATGATACACCCTTCTCTGTACGGCAGTTCATAATGGAGATATAGTTGCGCACCAAATGCAGCTCTTCACGCAGCGTGACAAACTGAATTTCCGGCGTTGCCGGAATATGCAGTAGCTCCACCAGTTCGTTCATCATCCGGCTGGCGCGTTCCGCTTCTCCCATCGCAATCAATCCCTTAACCGCCAGCAAGGTATTGTTCAAAAAGTGTGGGTTGATCTGCGCCTGCAAAAAATCGTACTCTGTGCGCTGCTTTTCCTGCTCCCGCACCTGCACATCTGCAATCAGCTCCCGGATCCGGCGAACCATTCCATTAAACGCCCGGCTAAGCACAAACGTCTCCTCGTACTCGCTGCGAACCGGCAGCATTTTAATACAATCGGCCGGCATATCGCTGATTCGATTTGTAAAATCCGCCAACACATCGGTTACCCGCTTCATCCGCACATAGGCCAGCCATCCCGCTAACAGGCATCCCGCCAGCACGCAAATCAAACAGTTTCGCACCATGATCAATCCATCCCATAACAGTGAATTGATATTCTGTTCCTCTACGAATGTCCATCCACTGTCCGGATCCCAATAGTTGGTCAGCATGGTGCTGGCATGTCCCTTCTGCATGATACGGTAAGCGTTACGACCATGTTCTTCTGCGAACACTTCCATATTTGTCATCCAATTTCCCACACGCTGCGGATTGCTGTGGCAGATAATAATTCCATTACGGTCTAAAATGTACACGGTACCGCCATCACTGATGAGTTTCTGAAACGAACGAAACAGCGCTTCATAGGCGGATGTGATCACCACTACTCCAATTGATTTTCCCTCGGCATTATAGATGGTTTGCCCGTATGATAACCCATAGCTGGAAATATCATTGGCGTTGCCAAAACGCAGATTCCAACTGGTATCGGTTTCTCCGCTGTAATGCCTAATGTACCAATAGCTGTTAATCAGATTTTTAAGGTTGCTCTCATCCTCATCGGTTGTAAACACCCGTTGGTCATTCATCACAATATCAACCGTCAAATCCATGCCAATATGATGCAGCAGTGCAGTCGTTTCCTGTAATTTTTCCCAAATCTGCCGATCGATTTGCTCATTCGACTCCTCCAATAGCAGCGGTGAAAAATCCTCATGCACCATATGCATCACATTCACCATATTCATGCGATTGACTGCATTGCTGTCGCTGATCTGCTGCAATACATCAATCCGCGCTGCACCTTTTTCCTCTAATACCATATGGAATGTGAAATACGCCATGGCCAAAATGGCAATGGTTGCAGAAACCAAAATACAGAACACACTGGTTGCAATCAGTGCGTGGGACATGTTTTTTCTCTGCCTGTGTCGAATACGTCTATGCTTCAAAGTGCGTCCTCCCTTTGTGTTACAAATGACACTCTGTCATCATAAACGATTTAAAATTAAAATGCACGCCCTTATATTTCCATACAAGGACATCAGCCTGCCGATGCGCACCAGCAATACGCACAGCAGCGCACATAGAGCAGCACTTGCTCACAAAAGCATAAAAGTCAGGACATGCGCCTGACTTTTTATACCTGCATGGTGAAAAATTTCCATATGCGAAGTTTTAGATAGTTTCTCACGTCCTTATATTCCCCTGCAAGGACAATCATTACGCCGCCTATAACGCACTTTCAAAGCCCTAGCCGCTCAAACTGCTCTTCTGGTGCATGACATACCTGCATACATTCTCTTAGCTTTGCACGGCATTGCGCGAGCAGCGCGGAATCATCTATCGGATGCTCCTGTGCGTAGTCTGTTTCAATATCAAACAAAAGTGTTTCTGCATTATAAGAGGATCTGCCAACAAATTCCTGTGATGCATTCCCCCAATGGATAATATCCGCCGGAAAACGATAGACCGGATACTCTGTCCATGGCAGAAAACGTCCCATTTCAATTTTTCCGTAATCCTCGGTGCGCAGTGCATCATTCCCACCATATACTTGGCGCAGCACAGTCGGCATTGCCGTATACACATACAGTGGCTGATTGGCTTCATCCTTCGCCGCATGAATATAGGTATATTTCCCATCCGTCCATGCCACTTGTTTTCCAAAATAGCCATACAATGCCCCATCACGCACCTGGTTCGCCTCGCCACGCAGCAGCGGCATCAGATTTTTGCCATGGATGGGATATTGCAGCACATCTTCCTGAATACCGAAATACTCCATCAATGTTGGTAATACATCAATATTCTGGGTCACGGCATTGCACCGACCCGGTGCAATGCCCGGCACAGCAGCCATCATCGGAATATGGAACACCTCATTATACGGCGCCATATAGTTTTTCGCCATATAGCCATGCTCTCCTAAATGATAGCCATGGTCTGTTGTCAAAACAACCATCGTATCATCCCACATATGATACTTATCCATCACATCCAGAATTTCACCCAAATGGCGGTCAGTCATCGTCATCAATGCCTTGCAACGCCGCCGTAAATGCGCTGTTTCCTCCGGGGTAAACTCGTTCGGCCCATACGAAGGATGGGTAAAGTCCGGGCCGTCGTAATCCCCCTCTTTTTCATACCAATCCAAATAATATTTGGGGCAGTCAAACGGCTCATGCGGGTCAAACGCCTCTACCCACAGGAAGAAATTGTCCTCGTCATGGTTTTCCTCCAGCCATTCTGCCGCATGCCACATAGTTTTTACGCTGGGATAGTCATACTCCGTGCGGAAATGAGTACGGTTCTCTCGTTCTGCCTCTGTCCAGCTTCCCTTATAGCCCGCCGGCGGCGTATCCGGACGGATACCGTCCTTGCAGGCGCGCGTCCATATCGGGTCGCATTCCTGCCCGCGGTTTACCTCCCACGCAGTAAATCCTTTTACATAATTTTCGCCGCCTGTAATCACGTAATGTGCATGATCTGCAAACATATGCGTATGAACATTCTTTTCTTCCGACAGTATGGATTGCAGCGGCTGATCAAACGGCTCCATCGCACCCCACGGCTTTTCTAAAAAGTTCAAGCGACCGGTCATAATATCACGGCGTGCCGGCATACAGGGCGCTGATCCGCACCAGTGATTGTCAAACACCACAGAGCGCCGCGCTAAGCGATCCATATTAGGGGTCAACGCCACATCATCACCTCCGTAGGCTGACAGCATACGGCGATTTAACGTGTCACATAAAATAAACAATGCTTTCATTCTTTTTTCCTCCCCTTGCATTCTGTCGGTTGTTGCAGCCCGACTCTTTCGTATTGCTCTGGCGGTGCATCATTTTCCTGCATCAGCTGCACCATCAGCGCAATCATTCTTTGCTCCTGCTTGGCATCCCGCAATCCATGCTCCTGTGCAGGATCAAGGTAAAGGTCAAACAGCAGATCACTATTTTCCCCTTCCGCAACGGACATACACAGATAAAAGTTTTTCGGCATAGCAATCCTCAGCACACGACAGCCTTTTGTAAACGAGAACGGTGCCTCCAATGTCATATTCTGCAACTCTTCCGGTGCATATCGTGCTCTTTGATGCAGTGGCAGCAGCGTGTAATCATACAGCGGTGTATCTGGCCGATCCGCCCTCATATACACATACCGTCCATCGGTGACGCAGATATGTGCACCAAACATACCGAACAAAGCTGCCTGCCGTACAGCGGTATCTCGCTGCAACACGGGATGCAGGTCGTGCCCCTGCATATCCGCCGGACAAGGAACATCAAAATAGGATAAAAGCGTTGGTGCCAAGTCGATTGTTTGCACCAGTGCTTCTCGCTGCACCGCCTGTTGCTTTTCACGCGGATCCCAGATAAATAATGGTGTGTGGGACAATTCTTCATAAAACGGCGGGCGGTTTTTCGCCCACCAACCATGCTCCCCTAACAGGAATCCGTGATCTGTTGCCACAATCAGCATGGTGTCGCTCCACAGTTCATACCGATCCATCATATCCAGCAGCCGCCCCAAATAGGCATCACATTGGGAAAGCAATGCACCATACTGATGCCGGCAATGCGATACTGCACCCAACGGCTCGGTCACATGGTCATATGGGGGCCAATCAAATCGCGATCCCTCATAATCATCCGCATACAGCGCCTGATATGCTGCATCAGCCACAAACGGCTCATGCGGATCAAATGGCTCTATTTGCAGAAACCAACGATCTGCCTGATGATTCGCTTCTAAAAATTCCTGCGCTCGGGAAAAAACCTGCTCCAATGGCGATGCTCCTTGCGCCGCCAAGCAGCGTCGGTTTACCTCATCCTGATGACTGGCCTGCCCCCAATGCGCCGGCAGGGTTTCTTCGCGCACCTGCGCTTTCCACGGATCTCCCTCCTGCCCTCGAACACATTCCCAGCTGCTGTACCGTGTATGATAGGTAGCGCCCCCATCTTCCCAGTAATGCTGATGATCTGAAATAAGATGGGTATAAACCCCATGCTTTTTTAATTGCTCCGGCATGGAATCATCAAATGGCTCGATCGGACCCCAGCTTCGATGTAAAAAATTATATCGACCGGTATGCAGCTCCCTGCGTGCCGGCATACAGGGAAGCGAACCTGCATAACACTTTTCAAACTGCACCGTATGTTCTGCCAATCGGCGAAAATTTGGCGTTTTTGTCCAATCACATCCATACGGCTCCAAGCAGTGTCGGTTCAGGGAATCAAACAGCAGCAAAATCGCTTTCATTCCGCTCCCCTTCTTTCCACAAAGATTCCTCCGGCGGCACGTCCTCCACCATGATGTTTACTATTATATATGTCCCTGCCCGGATAAATCTTTCAATTATCTGCTATGATTTTTTAATACCATGTGCATTACATCCAATTTCATGATTAATGCATCAACTTCATTTTGCATAAGTGCACAAAAAAGGAGATGCCGCCTCTGCATCTCCGGGACTATCGAAAAACTTCATTTTCCGACATCTATATTTAGATTATGTGGGGCATGAACAAGAGCAGATTTCTGTACAGAGACTTTTCTCTCTCAAAGCATAAAAAGCCAGGATATTGATCTGATCCGCCCCAGTCAAGGTAGACCGGAGAAATAAATAAAATATAGTGCGGTTATGCTCGCCGTTTCCTTTTTCGGGAACGGTGAGCTTGTTTATGCAGCGAACTTTTCTTTGTATTTTTGAATACGCTTATTTTCAGGAATGGGATACAGTGCAGGAGTATCGGAGTTTAATGCCTCCGTGCGGACTTCCATCGGAGTGCGGGTTTCAAAGCGCTCCTGAAAACGCTCGTAGTTGTAGAAATGGATGTATTTCTCAATGGCCGAGCGAAGGGATTTCTCGTCCTTGAACGTTTGCAGATAGTACATTTCGGATTTAATGATTCCCCAGAATCCCTCG
>NZ_JNJN01000015.1 GCF_000701665.1 Agathobaculum desmolans ATCC 43058
GCCGCTGCATTGATAACGGTCCAACCGAGGGATTCTGGGGAATCATTAAATCCGAAATGTACTATCTGCAAACGTTCAAGGACGAGAAATCCCTTCGCTCGGCCATTGAGAAATACATCCATTTCTACAACTACGAGCGTTTCCAGGAGCGCTTTGAAACCCGCACTCCGATGGAAGTCCGCACGGAGGCATTAAACTCCGATACCCCTGCACTATATCCCATTCCCGAAAATAAGCGTATCCAAAAATACAAAGAAAAGTTCGCTGCATAAACAAGCTCACCGTTCCCGAAAAAGGAAACGGCGAGCATAACCGCACTATATTTTATTTATTTCTCCGGTCTACCTTGACTGGGGCGGATCATTGTGCCTGACTTTTTATATATTTTTGTATTGGATGCTTTTTGTATATCAGTCGTCGTAATCGACATCCCAGTCGAGCACTGTGCCGGTTTTTGCATCAATATCGCAATCATATTCGGTGCGTCCGCTGCGCAGTTCGATTTCATACACGGCGCGGCCATCATCATAGTCCAACTGACAGCGGACGACAGAGGCGCCGGGCGCCTTAGCCAGCGCAATGCTTTTTGCCTTATCTGCGGAAATCAGTCCATCGGTCGAAGACTGTCCCTGCGTGGGACGGTTGTCCGCACGGTCGATATCGAATTCCAATACCTTACCGGTGAGTGCGTCGATCTCATAGTCATACTCTGCGCTGCCGGAGGTAAAATCAATTTCATATACGGCGCGGCCATCATCCCACTTGAGGGTGGATTTGGTTACCGTGGCATTGGTCACATCGGCGTGTGAAAAGGCGGCTTTGCGTGCGGCATCTTCGCCGATATAATTGTCCATTTGACCGGATTTGGTATCAACAATGCGGGCAATACGGTTTTGGCTGTCGTACTGTACATCCAGGCCGACTGCCTCGCAGATGGCGCGGATGGGGGCGTAAGTTGTGCCATTATAGGTGAATACTTCAACGGCGGTGCCGCTGACATCAAGGGGAATAAACTCCGCGCCGTTGATGGAGAGGCGGATGTCATCATTCACTGAGATCGTGCGTCCGTATGCACTGGCGGCGGATACGGTCAGTCCTGCAATGAGCAGCGCAGCGGCGAAACCGGTGAAAAATCCGCGGCGTCTTTCGGGGTTCTTTTTGTTCATAACGAAGTTCCTCCTTTTAATAACGTTGTGTGTGTGAAACAAATGGCCGCTATTTGACCAATGGAAACGAAGGACAGACGGCACCGAGCGGACAGCCGGTGCATTTGGGACTGCGGGCCGTGCAGTGTTCACGGCCGAACAGCACCAACCGGTGGCAGAAATCCGAAGATTCTGCCGGCTCGATCAGCGCACGCAGGGCTTTTTCTACCTTGACCGGATCCTTTTCGTTTTTAACAAAGCCGAGCCGGTTGGACAGACGGATACAGTGTGTATCGGCTACGATTGCGGGCTGGCCGAAAATATCACCAAGGATTAGGTTTGCGGTTTTACGCCCTACACCGGGCAGCCGCAGCAGATCTGCCATATTGTCCGGCACATTGCCGCCGAATTCGGTCAGCAGCATGATGGCGCATGCCTTCAGGTCGCGCGCTTTGGTGCGGAACAGCCCACAGGTTTTAATTACCTCGGCAATATCTTCTTCAGATGCCTGCGCAAAGCTTTCCAACGTTGGAAATTGGTGAAACAGAGTTGCAGTAACGATATTTACCCGTGCATCGGTGCACTGGGCAGATAAACGAGTGGCAAACAGCAGCTCGTAATCGTGTGTATAATGCAGCGCGCAGACAGCGTCCGGATAAACGGTTTTAAGCAATTCGGTTACAGCATGTGCGCGTTCTTTTTTTGTCACGAAAACATCTCCTTGTTTGGTGTGTTTTCATTATAAGTCAGAAGCAGGTAAAATGCAAGGCTTTGATAAAAATATTGTAGTTAATCATTTTTAACATAAAAAAGGAGGGAACAGAAGTAAAATCTATCTGTTTGACAGTAGAAAAATGGGAAAAAATGTGCTTTAATTAAAGAACAGAATATCTCACGTTGATGGAGGATGCAATATGGTTCGCGAGGCAATGGAATTTGTAAAAGCGTATGACCCTGAGTTGGGCCGTATGATGCAGGCGGAATATGACCGGCAGCAGCGCAATATCGAGCTGATCGCTTCGGAAAATATCGTCAGTGAGGCAGTTATGGCCGCAATGGGTTCGGTGCTGACCAATAAATATGCGGAAGGTTATCCGGGCAAGCGGTATTACGGCGGCTGCGAGTGCGTCGATGAAGTGGAAAATCTGGCTATCAAACGTGTTTGTGAAGTGTTTGGTGCAAAATATGCCAATGTGCAGCCCCATTCGGGCGCACAGGCCAACATGGCGGTTTATCAGGCGTTGTGCCAGCCGGGCGATACGGTGCTCGGTATGAGTCTGGACAACGGCGGTCACCTGACGCATGGTTCGCCGGTCAACCAGTCCGGCCTGCTGTACCGCATTGTACCCTACGGCGTGGATGATAACGGTTATATTGATTATGATGCGCTGTATGACCTTGCGAAAAAGGAGCAGCCCAAGATGATCATTGCGGGCGCTTCCGCCTATCCGCGTGCGATCGATTTTGCCAAGTTTGCGGAAATCGCGCACGAGGTTGGCGCATACCTGTTTGTGGATATGGCGCATATTGCGGGTCTGGTTGCGGCCGGCCTGCATATGAATCCGCTGCCTTATGCGGATGTCGTGACCACGACTACCCACAAAACGCTGCGCGGCCCGCGCGGCGGTGTGATCCTCTCGAACAATGAAGAGCTGGGCAAAAAGTTCAATAAGGCGATCTTCCCCGGCACGCAGGGCGGCCCGCTGGAGCATGTGATCGCGGCGAAGGCGGTTTGCTTCGGCGAAGCACTGAAGCCCGAATTCAAGGCGTATCAGCAGCAGGTTGTCACCAATGCCCATGTGTTGGCAGATGCACTGCTGGGGCAGGGCTTTGATCTGGTATCCGGCGGTACGGATAACCACCTGATGCTGATTGATCTGCGCAAAACCGGTATTACCGGCAAGGAGCTGCAGCACCGCTTGGATGAAGTGTATATCACGGCTAACAAGAATGCGATCCCGAACGATCCGGAAAGCCCGTTTGTCACTTCGGGTCAGCGCGTCGGTACCCCGGCGGTCACCTCGCGTGGCTTTGGTGAACCGGAAATGCTGCGTATTGCAGAATTCATCTGGCAGACGGCGACCGATTTTGAGAATAAGGCGGAAGAGATCCGTCACAATGTTTGCGAGATCTGCTCGAAATTCCCGATTTATTGATCGGGGGCGGAAGTCACCCGGCAGAAAATAAAAAATGTCAATATGCCGCTTTTCGGTTCCGGAAAAGCGGCATATTATTTTTATTCGTGGAAAAAAGAAGAAAAAATATACTTTTCTGTTTTTACTCGGTAAAGTTTTTATAGAAAATAGACAAAATAACCTTGCGTTCTGCTGTATGTATGATATACTATTAGCAAAAGGGAGTACAGGCCGATGGAAGGGCTTGGAATCAGAGCAAAGGGGAATACAGCTATGGCTATGGAATTGAAATTGACCGGGTTGCAGGGCTTTGTCGGCGAGGAAGAATTGACCTGCATGGCACCGCTGGTACAGGCGGCGCAGGATACGCTGCACAGCCGCTCGGGCGCGGGCAGCGACTATCTGGGCTGGGTCGATCTGCCGGAAGCTTATGACAGAGAAGAGTTTGCACGCATCAAGGCGGCGGCGAAAAGAATTCAGCAGACCTGTGATGTGCTGGTTGTGATCGGGATTGGCGGCTCCTATCTGGGAGCGCGTGCCGCGATTGAATTTGTCAACGGCCAGATGTACAACGGTATCCGCCCGGAGGGGATTCCGGAGGTTTACTTTGTCGGCAATAACATTTCCTCTTCGTATCTGAATGATGTGATCCGCATCATCGGCAACCGCGATTTCTGTGTCAATGTGATTTCCAAGTCGGGCACGACCACGGAACCGGCGATTGCATTCCGTATTTTCAAAAAAATGTGCGAGGAACGCTACGGACGGGACGGCGCGAAAGCGCGTATCTTTGCTACGACCGACCGGGCGCGCGGTGCGCTGAAAACGCTGGCGGATGACGAGGGCTATGAGACGTTTGTCGTGCCGGATGACGTCGGCGGCCGGTTTTCCGTGCTGACGGCGGTCGGCCTGCTGCCGATGGCGGCGGCCGGCGTGGATATCGACGCGGCGATGGCCGGCGCGGCTGCGGCGCGCGCGGCATTTGCCGAAGGGGTCGAGCACGACTGTGCCAAGTATGCCGCCGTGCGGAACATCCTGCTGCAAAAGGGCAAGGCGATGGAGATTCTGGTCAATTATGAGCCGGCGCTTGTCATGTTGGGCGAATGGTTCAAGCAGTTGTTCGATGAATCCGAAGGCAAGGATCATAAGGGTCTGTTTGCAACATCGGCAAACTTCTCGACCGACCTGCACTCGATCGGGCAGTTTATTCAGGATGGTACCCGGAATATGTTTGAAACGGTTGTTTGGGTGCGTGAGCCGCGTTCGGAGAGCTATATCGAAGAGATGGAAGGCGATATCGACGGCCTGAATTATCTGGCGGGCAAAAGCGTACAGTTTGTCAATTCCAAGGCGTATCAGGGTACCCTGATGGCACATATGGACGGCGGTACGCCCAATGTGATTGTGGAGATTGACCGGGCGGATGCATGGCATTTCGGCTATCTGGTGTATTTCTTTGAAAAGGCCTGCGGTATTTCGGGATATCTGCTCGGCGTGAACCCCTTCAATCAGCCGGGCGTAGAGGCATATAAGAAGAATATGTTCGCACTGCTCGGTAAGCCGGGCTATGAGGAGCGCCGCAAAGAACTGGAAGCGCGCCTGTAATCGGACATGGACACAAATGCAAAGGGATGACAGCAGCCATCCCTTTCTTTGTGCCCGCAGGATGCGTGGCGGAAAGGAGGACACGAAAACAATGAAATCGATTTATTTGGCAGGGTTTGATGTGTTTGCGCCCGACGCTGTGCAGCGCGGTGCAAAAATGAAACTGATGTGTGCGGAAAAAGGCTTTGCGGGGTTGTACCCGCTGGATAACGAAGCGGACGGCGCAGCAGCAATTTTTGCAGGCAACTGTGCGCTGATCGACCGCGCGGATGCGGTGATTGCCAATCTGAATTCGTTCCGCGGGGCGGAGCCGGACAGCGGCACCTGCTTTGAGGTCGGTTATGCCCATGCCAAGGGAAAGCCGGTATACGGCTATCTGTCCGATGGGCGGACGATGCGCGAAAAATGGGGAGCGGCAGATGAAAACGGGTTTGCGGTAGAGGATTTTGGCCTGCCGGTCAATTTGATGCTCGCCTGTGCTGCACGGATCGTGCAGGGCGGCTTTGCCGAAGCGTTGGCAGCTTGTGCGGCCGAGCAGGTATGAACCTGTGAGAATCAGGCACACTAAGTTCCGGTGATTTGTGATGAAAAAGCAAACAGCGGGACTTTTTGTTTTGGGTGCGGCCGGCTATGCGGCGCTTGAATTGCTGTGGCGCGGCTATACCCATTGGACCATGGCGCTGACCGGGGGTGCGGTGCTGGTAAGCCTGCACCGGCTGCGCGAACGTGTGCGCGGGGAACCGCCGCTGATCCGCTGCCTGTGCGGGGCGGTGTGCATTACGGCGGCAGAATATGTGGTGGGCTGTACGGTCAACCGGAGGTGGCATCTGCAAGTATGGGATTATTCGCGGGAAAAAGGCAATCTGCACGGGCAGATCTGCCCGAAATATGCGGCGCTGTGGGCACTGCTGTCCGCACCGGTCATGCTGCCGAAATAATGCTTGCAAATGGGGTGTGCCGGGCGTATAATGGCGTTGGCATAATGCCGGAAAAGGAGATACGATAATGCTGATCGCAGTGAATGCAGGAAACAGTCGGATCTTATTGGGCGGTTATGAGGAGGACGCGCAGGTTTTTGCCGCCTCCATCGCAACAGAGCCCAGAAAGGTACAGGATGATTATGCCTGCAAGCTGCAGCAGGTGTTCGGCTTATACGGCGCGGATGCGGCGCGTATCCGCGGTGCAGTGATCGGTTCGGTTGTGCCGGGGTTGGCAGCCGAGCTGGAAGGTGCGCTGCGGCTGCTTGGTGTGACCGATGTGATCGAAGTATCCAGCGGTATCCGCACCGGGCTGAATATCCGTTCGGAGCAGCCGCGGCAGATCGGTTCGGACCGTGTGGCGGCAGCGGTAGCGGCCCGTGCAAAGGGCAGGCTGCCGTGTGTGGCGGTCAGTCTGGGAACGGCAACCACCTTTACCGTGCTGGATGCATCCGGCGCGTTGGTCGGTTCGGCGATTACAGCCGGCGTACAGCTCGGCGTGGACGCACTGCGTGAGCAGGCGGCACAGCTCCCGGCTGTGGCGATCGATGCAGCGGACGAGGGCGTTCTGGCGCGCAATACGGCGGATGCCATGCGTGTGGGCGCTGTGTACGGCGCAGCCGCGCTGGTGGACGGTATGATCGAACGCTATGCCGGGGCGCTGGGGCAGTATCCGTATACGGTGGTAACGGGCGCAATGGCGCCGCTCGTGATGCCGTATCTGCGTGTACCGTATGAATACGATCCCCGGCTGGTGCTGGATGGATTGCACCTGATCTGGAAGCGGAATCGTTCCTGAATCCGTCATTGGCTTAAAAATGCCCTGTACCCGACGAAGAGGGCGGGACGGGAGCGGGAGGAAAACAAAATGAAGAAACAAACAAACAACATCCGGTTTATGACGCAGCTTGCGCTGCTCACGGCAATCACCCTTGTGCTGGCATATACACCGTTAGGGTATCTGCGGATCGGGCCGTTCAACGCATCCTTTTTGTCTGTGCCGGTGTGCATCGGCGCGATTGTGATGGGGCCGGGCGCGGGCGCGTTCCTTGGTATGGTATTTGGCCTGACGAGCTTTGGCAACGCGCTGACCGGCGGTTCCGCAATGGGTGTTGCATTGCTCGGTGTCAGCCCGGTGGGGTATTTTGTGCAGGCGGTTGTCGGCCGCGTGCTGATGGGTCTGTGCGTAGGCCTGATCTTCCGTGCGCTGCGGCGTGTGGATAAGCGCGGCTGGTTCAGCTATGCAGTGGGCGCGGTCAGTGCGCCGCTGCTCAACACCGTGTTTTACATGGGGCTGATGGTGCTGTTGTTCTACAACTGTGAGTATGTGCAGAGCAGAGTTGCTGAACTGGGAGTGGTCAATCCGATCATGTTCGTACTGGCGGTTGTCGGCGTGCAGGGCTTAGTCGAGGTGCTGGTTTGCGGCACTGTGGGCTGCGTGGTCAGCAAGGCAATCGATACGGCGCTCGGCAAACGTGCCGCACCGCAGACGGCAGAATAAAAAATTGCAGAAAACGGCGGTTTTTTCCAAACGGATGGGGAAAACCGCTGTTTTTTTATCATAGAAAACCTTGCCATGACCAGAGACTGATCGGAAAACCAGAAATCCCAAGAGAATAGCAAAGGTTCACAGGCTTGTTTTGCGCATCGGGTGGCACAGTAAAGGACGGAGGTGAAAAAAGTGCAGTTGAGCAAAGCAAAAAAATTTGCAATTTCTCTGTTTTTGGCGCTGGCCATGCTGGTATCCGCGTCGGCGGCGGATGTGGCATCGCTCATCCCGATCGGGCACACCGTAGGGATACAGATGCAGGCAGACGGCGTGCTGGTCGTGCATTTGCAGGACGTGGAGACAGGGAACGGTGCATCCTGTCCGGCGCGGGATGCGGGTGTATGCGAAGGCGACCTGATTTTGCGCGTGAACGATGCGGCGGTCAGCTCTAACGATGGCCTGCAAAAACAGGTCGCGCTTTCCGGCGGGCAGCCGGTGGAGCTGACGCTGGCGCGTGAGGACAGCACCCGTACCGTTACTGTGACACCGTGTGCAGATCGCGACGGCACGTATCGGATCGGCGTACTGGCACGTGACAGCATGGCCGGTATCGGTACGCTGACCTATGTCGATCCGGAAACCGGGGCATACGGCTCGCTGGGGCACGGCGTATGTGACAGCGAAACCGGCGTGCTGATGCCGCTGCGTGCGGGCAGCCTGCTGTATTCTGTGGTAGGCTCGGTGCAGCGAGGCAAAGCGGGCGAGCCGGGTGCCTTGCAGGGCGAGTTTTCGCCGGGGAATCCGCTGGGAACGGTGGAAGAAAATACGGAATACGGTATTTTCGGTAAACTGACGGATTCGTCCCTGTATGCGTCGCTGGAGTCTGTTCCGGTAGCGGATGCAGAGGAGATCCGCACCGGTCCGGCAGAGATCCGCGCGAATGTGGAAGGCGATCGGGTGCAGACTTATTCTGTGCAGGTTGTAAAGGTTTATCCAAAGGACGATGTGTACGGCCGCGGTATGCTGCTGCATGTGACCGACCCGGCGCTGCTGAAGCAGACAGGCGGCATCGTGCAGGGCATGAGCGGCAGTCCGATTTTGCAAAACGGCAAGCTGATCGGCGCGGTGACCCATGTGCTGGTCAATGATCCGTCACGCGGTTACGGCATTTCGATGGAGCGTATGCTGGAAGCAGCGGGATAAGCTGCTAGGGCAGGAGCGTGGATGCTCCTGCCTCTTTTTTTATAAAAGAGGAGCGGCTGCGGATTTATCGGTGGGCGGAAGCTTTTTTGTTATTGGACAAATGACATGGGAAATGGTGAATTAGTTTCTGCTGATGTGGAGAAAAATGGAGTATTGTCGAAATTCGTCGAAAAAAGTTGAGAAAAAAACCAATCTTTTGCGGAAATGCCCTTGAATTCGATGGAAGCATATGGTAAATTGTAGACAGCAGAGAGAAAGAATATAAAAAAGTGGAAAGCTGGTATTGATAATATGGAACAAAAAATTCGCGTGCTGCTTGCAGATGATGATCGTGATTTTTGCGCACGAATGGCAGCAACACTGGAACAGGCGGGGGACATGGAGTTGGTCGGCATTGCGGAAGACGGCGCAAAAGCGGTGGATGCAGTGCGGGAGCTTCGCCCTGATCTGCTCATCATCGATTTGATGCTGCCGGTGATGGACGGCGTCATGGTTCTCAGCCGTCTGCGTGAGCAGGAGCGGATGCCTGCTACACTGGTTCTTTCCGCCTTTGCAAGCCCGCAGATCGGCGCAGCCTGTACATCGTTGGGCGTGGATATGTTTTTGCGTAAGCCGATGGAGACGGATATGGTGTGTGAGCGCATCCGTATGTGGCGCACAGGAGAAAAGGAGGCCGAACAGGCGGGGGAAGCGATGGCGCTCGAAGTGCGTGTGACCGAAGTGATCCATCAGGTCGGCGTGCCGGCGCATATCAAGGGCTACCAGTATCTGCGCGAGGCGATCATCATGGCGGTGGAGGACATGGAAGCGGTGAGCGCGATCACGAAGGTACTGTATCCGTCGATCGCGAAAAAGTTTAAGACCACTTCATCCCGTGTAGAACGTGCGATCCGCCATGCGATCGAGGTCGCGTGGGACCGCGGCGATATCGAGACGCTGCAAAGCTATTTCGGCTATACGGTGTCGGGCGTGAAGGGAAAACCGACCAATTCCGAGTTTATCTCAATGATCGCTGACCGGTTGCGTTTGCAAATGCGGTTCGGCGCATAAGCGAATACTTAAAGCAGGGGCAGGGCGTAAGCACTGTCCCTTATTTTGTCTGGTAATCCGGCAGGGGATGCGATATAATAAAGCATAAGAAAAATTTTCGAAATAATGAGGTCTGTATTCATGAAGATCATGGTGATAGACGGCAACAGCATCCTGAACCGCGCGTTTTATGGTGTGCGTCAGCTTTCCAATCACGAAGGCCTGCCGACCAACGCAGTATATGGTTTTTTGGCAACGCTGTTCAAATTGCAGGACGAGGAGCAGCCAGACCGCACAGTCGTGTGCTTTGACGTGCGCGAAAAAACCTTTCGTCATTTGAAATTTGATACCTACAAGGCCACGCGCAAGGGGATGCCGGAGGAATTGGCAGTCCAGCTTCCACTCGTCAAGGAAGTGCTGGACGCAATGGGGCTGGTGCGCTGCGAACTGGCAGGCTACGAGGCGGATGACCTGATCGGTACGATCAGCCGCCGGGCGAATGAGCAGGGGAACGCGTGCGTTGTGGTCACCGGTGACCGGGACAGCTTGCAGCTGATCGGCGGCGGTACGGTCGTGCGGCTGGTCACCACACGGATGGGACAGACGCTGTATGAGACCTATGATGAGGCGGCGTTCCGTGAAAAATACGGCTTTGACCCTATTCGGCTGATCGACCTGAAAGCGCTGATGGGGGATTCCTCGGATAATATCCCGGGCGTGCCCGGCGTGGGGGAAAAGACCGCGATGCAGCTGCTGCATGATTTCGGCTCGCTGGACGGCGTATATGCTAATCTGGAGGACGCGCGCATCAAAAAAGGCGCACGCACTAAGCTGGAAGCCGGTGAGCAGTCCGCGCGGGACAGCTACTGGCTGGCGACCATCGACCGAGACGCACCGCTGCCGCTTGATATCGCGTCGCTTCCTGCGGCGCAGCCGGATGAGGCGGCGTTGTATGAGCTGCTGACGCGGCTGGAGTTCAAAAATTTCATCAAGCGTCTGGGACTGAGCGGAGAGCTGGCAGAGCCCAAGCTGCCCGCTGTCGGCGCGCAGCGGATCGGTACGGCGGCGCAAGCATTCGCCTTGCTCGATGCCCTGACCGGAGCCGACCGCGTATATGCGCTGGCACCGGAAACGCTGGGCGCACTGTGTCTGCTGGATGGCGATACGGCGCAGGTGCTGTTTTCGGATGATTTTGCGCAGGAGGATTGGGATGCAATTTTGCGCCGTCTGTTCGGCGGTGAGCTGGAACTCGTGCTGCACGATGCCAAGCCGGTCGTTGCAGCGCTGCTGGCGCGCGGAATTGAGGCGAAGGGGATCCGGTTTGATACCGCTCTGGCGGCATATCTGATCGACCCGACCCAGTCCGGCTATGACCTGCCGCGCGTGGCGCTGGCATACTGCAATACCGAGCTGCCGGCGCTGGATCTGGGTGATCCGGCAGCGGTTTCCCCGCTGGGCGGACAGGAGCAGACCATGCAGGCCTGTGCGCAGCATGTAAGCGCGGTGCGCGCGATCTATCAGGAGACAGCCGCAGCGCTCGAAGAGCTGGGGATGCGCAAGCTGTATTATGAGATTGAGCTGCCGCTGATGCATATTCTGGCGGAGATGGAAACGCTGGGCTGCGCGGTTGCACCGGAGGAGCTGCGCGCATTTGGGGATAAGCTGGATGTGCGCATCCATGATCTGACCGGACAGATCTATCAGGATGCAGGAGAGGAATTCAATATCAACAGCCCCAAGCAGCTTGGGGAAGTGCTGTTTGAAAAGCTGGGACTGCCCGCCCCCAAAAAGACAAAGACCGGTTACTCCACCAATGTGGATGTGCTGGAGCGCATTGCGGAGGATCATCCGATCGTGCCGCGGATTTTGGAATACCGCAAGCTGACCAAGCTGAAAAGCACCTATGTGGAGGGGCTTTTGAAGGTCATCAGCCCGAAGGACGGGCGGATCCACACGCATTTTCAGCAGACCGTTACCGCGACCGGACGGCTGTCCTCGACCGATCCCAACCTGCAGAACATTCCGGTGCGAACCGAGCTGGGGCGTGAGCTGCGCCGCATGTTTGTGGCGCCGGATGCGGACCACGTGCTGATCGATGCGGATTATTCGCAGATCGAGCTGCGCGTACTGGCGCATATTTCGCAGGATGCGCATATGATCGAGGCGTTCCGCACCGGACAGGATATCCATGCGGCAACCGCGGCTAAAGTGTATCATGTGCCGCTCGAAGAGGTTACGCCGCAGATGCGCTCCTCGTGCAAGGCGGTCAATTTCGGCATTGTATACGGCATTTCGGATTTTTCGCTCGCGCAGGATATCGGTGTGACGCGTAAGGAGGCTGCCGAGTTTATCCGCACCTATCTGGCGACTTATCCGGGCGTGGCAAAATATATGGAGGATATCAAGCAGAGCGCAAAGGAAAACGGCTATGTGACCACTCTGTTCGGCCGGCGCCGTGCGCTGCCCGAGCTGCAGAGCAGGAATTTCAATATCCGTTCGTTTGGCGAGCGGGTGGCGATGAATACGCCGATTCAGGGAACCGCGGCGGATATCATTAAAATCGCCATGGTGCGTGTGCGTGACCGGCTCGTGCGGGAAGGGATGCAAAGCCGCCTGATTTTGCAGGTACACGATGAGCTGATTCTGGAAGCCCCGCGGGAGGAGCAGCAGGCAGCGATGCAGCTGCTCAAAGAAGAGATGGAGGCAGCGTTCCCCATGGACGCGCCGCTGGTGGCGGAAGCTAAGGCCGGACACAGCTGGTATGATGCAAAGTAGTCGCTCACGGACTGTGCCGGATCGTGAAACAAGGATAATATCGCAAGGAGCGTTATCATAACATATGGACAAGATCGTTTTTATCTGTACAGGAAACACCTGCCGTTCGCCGATGGCCGAGGGGTTGTTCCGCGCGCGGGGCGGTGAAGAGAAAACCGGGCTAACGGCGGCTTCCGCCGGTCTGTTTACGCAGGACGGTCTGCCGGCTTCGCAGAACGCAGTGACGGCGGCAGCCGAGCGGAATGCGGATATCACCGCCCACCGTTCGCAGATGCTGACCGAGAAGCTGGCGCAGGAGGCGCGCTATCTGGTCTGTATGACCGGCGCGCATTATGATGCGGTGTGCAGTCAGTTTCCGGACTGTGAGGGCAAGGTGTTCACACTGCTGGCAGAGGATGTGCCCGATCCCTTTGGCGGGGACTTGGACACATACCGCCGGACGGCGGCGGTGATTGACAAAGGCGTATGCGCCGTGATCGAAAGACTGGCGGAGACATGACGGTCGTACCGATGCAGGAGCGGCACCTTGCCGCACTGGCCGCCATTGAGCAGGCCTGCTTTCATGCGCCATGGAGCGAAGCGATGCTGCGGGAAGAGCTGGGCAAGGGGCTGTTCTTAGCTGCCGAGCAGGCGGGGCGGACGGTGGGCTATGTCGGCTGTCAGACCGTGCTGGATGAGGGATATATCACCAACGTGGCGGTGTCGCCGGACGCAAGGCGGCAGGGGATTGCCCGCGCGCTGCTGCGGGAGCTGCTTGCGCGGGCGGCTGAACGGGCACTGGCGTTTGTCACGCTGGAGGTGCGGGCGTCCAACGCGCCGGCAATCGCCCTGTATGCACAGGCCGGCTTTGAACCGGTCGGCACGCGCCGGAACTTTTATACTGCCCCCACAGAGGACGCGGTGCTGATGACACGTTTTTTGAAGGAGTGAAGCTGCGTGGAGATCAAACGGGTGGACGCGGAAAATGAAGAGCTGCTGGCGCTGGCACATGCGCTGGACGAATACTACTTCCGGGTAGTGGGCGAAGTACAGAAAAAATATGCCCGGTATAACGATCCGCACGGGATGGACTGCCGCATGGTCGCCTATGAAAACGGGCGGGCCGTCGGCTGCGGCTGCTGGAAGGCGAAGGATGCCCACACGGCAGAGATCAAACGTATTTATATCGTGCCGGAATATCGCCGGCGCGGCGTGGCCAGCGAGGTGATCTGCGCGCTGGAGCAGGATGCGGCGCAGCACGGCTATGTGCAGGCGGTGCTGGAAACCGCGCGCACGACCAAGGATTCGGCGGCGCTTTATCTGAAATTGGGGTATCAGGTCATGCCGTATTACGGCAGCCCGGCGGG
This sequence comes from Agathobaculum desmolans ATCC 43058, assembly GCF_000701665.1. Taxonomy (GTDB): domain Bacteria; phylum Bacillota; class Clostridia; order Oscillospirales; family Butyricicoccaceae; genus Agathobaculum; species Agathobaculum desmolans. The sequence goes on from NZ_JNJN01000015.1 coordinate 13,705, forward strand.
GGCAGAAAACTGCCTGTGCTTTGAAAAAATGCTGAGGAAGGAATAAATGCGGGGAAAGATATGGAGATCAGGTTTGTAGAACAGGATGATCGGGCGTTAGCGCAGCTTTCGCAGGAACTGGACAGCTTCTTTTTTGATCTGCTCGGCGCGGTCTATTTGGAATATCAGCCGCACAATACGCTGTCCGGTCTGGCCGGGGGGGTTGTGGCTTATGAGGCGGGCGAGGCGGTCGGCTGTGCCTGCTGGAAGCCGTTTGACGCGGTGACGGCTGAGCTGAAACGGGTGTATGTCCGCCCGGAGCAGCGCCGGTCGGGTACGGCGCGCCGCATGGTTGCGCAGATCGAGCAGCATGCGGCGGCGAGCGGCTGCCACCGCATGGTGATCGAAACGGCGAAAGAGTTGGACGGTGCGGCGGCGTTGTATCTCAGACAGGGATACCGTCCGCTGCCCGAAGGCTTTGGCCCCTATATCGGAGACAGCGGTTCGCTGTGCTTTGAAAAAGAGATCTCGGACGGGACGATGCGGTGATGCGGCCGGACGGGACTTTCGGCAGAATAGATTGGATATGGAGCATGGCATATGAAAATATTGAGCATAGAGTCCTCCTGTGATGAAACGGCGGCAGCCGTGATCGAGGACGGACGGAAAATACTTTCCAGCGTGGTGGATACGCAGATCGAAACGCATGCACTGTACGGCGGCGTGGTGCCCGAGATCGCGTCGCGGCGGCACATGGAAGCGGTGGTGCGCGTGACCGAGCAGGCGCTGGCCGAGGCGGGGCTGGACAAGCACGCGGTCGATGCGGTGGCGGCGACCTGTGCGCCGGGGCTGATCGGCGCGCTGCTCGTCGGCGCGAATTTCGGCAAATCGCTGGCATTTGCGCTGGATAAGCCGTTTATTCCGGTGCATCATATCCGCGGGCATATTGCGGCGACCTATCTGGCGTACCCCGAGCTGAAGCCGCCGTTTTTAACGCTGATCGCGTCCGGCGGACACAGTGAGATCGTGATGGTGCGCGACTACACTGCATTTGAGATCCTTGGCGGCACACGGGATGATGCGGCAGGCGAGGCGTTTGACAAGGTTGCGCGTGTGCTTGGCGTGGGTTATCCCGGCGGGCCGAAGATCGATAAGCTGGCACAGACGGGAGACCCCAAACGGTATAAGCTGCCGGATTCCCACATCAAGGATGCGCCGCTGGATTTTTCCTTTTCCGGGCTGAAAACGGCGGTCATCAATCTGGCGCACCACGCGGAGCAGAAGGGGGAGACACTTGACAGGGAAGGCTTGGCGGCTTCATTCTGTGCAGCGGTGGTGCATACGCTTGTGCCGCGGCTGGAGCAGGCCGTGCAGCAGACCCATGCACGCAATGTGGTCTGCGCCGGCGGCGTGGCGGCAAATTCCTTTCTGCGTGCGGCGTTGCAGCAGATGGCGGCACGTACGCATACACGGCTGTATCTGCCGCCGCTGGCTCTGTGCGGGGACAACGCGGCGATGATCGGCAGCCAGGCGTATTATGAATATCTTGCAGGCAATGTGGGCTGCACCTTGCAAAATGCTTTTGCAACGGCAGAGATCGGTCAAAATATTTGTGAAAAGCGTTAGTGGAAAAGTCTTTTCAAACCATATGGAATGTTGTAAAATAGAAGTGGTTTTTGCATTGCAAAGACCGCTTCTGTTTTGTTTTGGGCACGGCGCATACAGTGCGCCGTGGAGAAGGCTGTGGAAGCCGCAACATTCCCGCCCTGCAGCGGCGGGGCGCGGTGCGCGTTCAGGCGCCGCCGCGCGGGGACAGTAAGGAGCGAAGGAAACACAATGGGTATGACAATTGCGCAGAAAATTTTGAAGGCGCATCTGGTGGACGGCGAAATGGTGCAGGGACAGGAGATCGGCCTGAGAATCGACCAGACGCTGACGCAGGATGCGACCGGTACGATGGCCTATCTGCAATTTGAGGCGATGGGCGTCGATCAGGTCAAGACCGAGCGGTCGGTCGCTTATATTGACCATAATACCCTGCAATCCGGCTTCGAAAATGCGGACGACCACAAATATATTGGCTCTGTCGCAAAGAAGCACGGCATTTACTACTCGAAGGCAGGCAACGGCATCTGCCATCAGGTGCATCTGGAGCGCTTTGGCGCACCGGGCAAAACCCTGATCGGTTCGGACAGCCACACCCCAACCGGCGGCGGCATCGGTATGCTGGCGTTCGGCGCGGGCGGGCTGGATGTCGCGGTCGCTATGGGCGGCGGGGCGTATTATATCCCGATGCCCAAGATGGTGCGCGTTAATCTGACGGGCAAGCTCTCTCCGTGGGTTTCTGCAAAGGATGTGATTTTGGACGTGCTGCGCCAGATGACCGTCAAGGGCGGCGTGGGCAAGATCGTTGAGTACGCGGGCGAAGGCGTAAAAACCCTTTCCGTGCCCGAACGTGCAACCATTACCAATATGGGCGCCGAACTGGGCGCAACGACCTCGCTCTTCCCGTCCGATGAGGAAACCAAGAAGTTTCTGGAGGCGCAGGGCCGCGGCGACGTATGGGTTCCGCTGTCCTCCGATCCGGATGCGGTTTATGATGAGGAGTATACTGTCGATCTTTCTGCGCTGGAGCCGCTGGCGGCCATGCCGCACATGCCGGATAATGTGAAGAAGGTGTCCGAGATCGGTGAGATCAAGGTCAATCAGTGCTGCATCGGCTCGTGCACCAATTCCTCTTATTACGATATGATGAAGGTCGCATCCATTTTGAAGGGAAAGACCGTACATCCCGATGTATCGCTGACCATCAGCCCCGGCTCTAAGCAGGTGCTGGATATGCTGGCGCAGAACGGGGCGCTGGCGGATATCATCGCGGCGGGCGCGCGTATTCTGGAATGTGCCTGCGGCCCGTGCATCGGCATGGGGCAGTCGCCCGAGTCTGCGGGCGTGTCCCTGCGCACCTTTAACCGCAATTTCGAGGGGCGGTCGGGCACACAGGACGCACAGATCTATCTGGTATCTCCTGAGGTTGCAGCGGCTTCCGCACTGGCCGGCGTACTGACCGACCCGCGCACACTGGGTGAGATGCCCGCGATTGAGATGCCCGCGCATTTCGTTATCAACGACAATATGATCATCAAGCCCTCAGAGCATCCGGAAGCGGTCGAGGTCGTGCGCGGCCCGAACATCAAGCCCTTCCCGTTGGGGCACGCGCTCGAAGCATCCTATACGGGCAAAGTCGTTCTCAAGACCGAGGACAATATCACCACGGATCACATTCTGCCGGCAGGCGCGAAGCTGCTGCCTTACCGCTCGAATGTGCCGTACTATTCGAACTACTGCTTTATCAATGTCGATCCGGAATTCCCCGCACGCTGCCGGGAACAGGGCGGCGGCATCATCGTTGGCGGCGCAAATTACGGACAGGGCTCGTCACGCGAGCACGCGGCACTGGTTCCGCTGTACCTTGGCGTTAAGGCAGTGCTGTGCAAGTCGTTCGCGCGGATCCATAAGGCCAATCTGGTCAACTCCGGTATTTTGCCGCTGACGTTTGCCGATCCGGCGGATTACGACGCAGTGAACCTGCTGGACGAGATCTCGCTGCCGCATGTGCAGGAGGAGATCCGGAGCGGCAGGCAGGTCACGGTCGTCTGCGGCGGCCGCACCTTCCATGCGGATTGTGAGGTTTCCGACCGTCAGCGCCGTGCGCTGCTGGCAGGCGGTACGCTCAACGATGCCCGGCAGCAGGCGCAGTAAAGGGCTGTGGCTGCTTTCTTGACAAAGCGGCGCATTTTTGTTAAAATAATATCAATGGTAGCAGGAGGACAGGAAAATGTCGATCGACCAGTCCATTTTAGATAAATTTGAAGCAGTGGTAGAGAGCCAGCGCAAGCGTATCCTTGATATGAAGGCGCAGGACGATTTTATTGATTATTCCAAGCTGGATAAGCTGATTATCGGCGTGTGCGGCGGTGACGGCATCGGCCCGATGATCACCGGCATGGCGCAGCACGCGTTGGAAACGCTGCTGGCTGACAAGGTAAAGACCGGCAAGGTTGCGTTTCGCGTGATCGACGGCTTGACCATCGAACGCCGCGCTGAGCTTGGCTGCGCGATCCCGCCCGACGTGATGGAGCAGCTCAAACAGTGCCATGTGATCCTCAAGGGGCCGACCACGACCCCGCGCAAGGGCGACCCGTGGCCGAATGTGGAATCTGCCAATGTGGCGATGCGCAAGGCGCTCGATCTGTTTGCCAACGTGCGTCCCGTTAAGGTGCCTGCGCTTGGCATCGACTGGACATTTTATCGTGAGAATACCGAGGGCGGCTATGCAGTCGGTTCGCAGGGCGTGCAGATCGATGACGATTTGTTTATCGACTTTACCGTTGCAACCTCGCAGGGCTGCGAGCGCATTGCACGTCTGGCCTTTGATTATGCGCGCAAGACCGGAAAAAACCGTGTTTCCTGCGTGACCAAGGCCAATATCATCAAAACGACAGACGGAAAGTTTTTGGATACCTGCCAGAAGGTCGCGGCGGAATATCCCGAGGTGGAGTTCGACGACTGGTACATCGATATTATGACCGCAAAACTGCTGGATGATAAGCGCCGCCGTGATTTCAAGGTGGTCGTGCTGCCTAACTTGTACGGCGATATTATCACCGATGAGGCGGCGGAAATCCAGGGCGGTGTCGGCACGGCGGGCTCAGCCAATATCGGCAAGCGCTACGCGATGTTTGAGGCGATCCATGGTTCGGCGCCGCGTATGGTGCAGGAGGGCCGCGCTCAGTATGCAGATCCGTCCTCTGTGCTGCGTGCAGCGGTGATGCTGCTCGAGCATATCGGTGAGATCGAGCTGGCCGGTAAGCTCGACCGCGCACTGGATATCTGCATGTTCGAGGAGAAGAAGGTTGTGGTCAATGGCCGCGCTACGGGAGCGACCGCACAGGAGTTTACGGATTACGTGCTCGACACGATCGCCGGGCTGTAAATCGCTTTAGACGAAGAGGGAGGAAGAGGGATCTGTGGAACGCAAGCAAGAGGTTTCAAAGGCGGTGATTCAGCGCTTGCCGCGCTATTACCGCAATATCTGTGAGCTGAAAGCAGAAGGTGTGCAGCGTATTTCGTCGCGCGCGCTGGCAGAGCGTATGGGACTGACAGCTTCCCAGATCCGGCAGGACTTCAACTGCTTCGGCGGTTTTGGACAGCAGGGATATGGTTATAATGTGGATAAGCTGTTGGATGAGCTGGGGGCGATCCTCGGCCTGCGCGCAGGGCGGACGGCTATCCTGATCGGCGCGGGCAATTTGGGCCGGGCCTTGCTGAACAACTTCGATTTTGCGGCAAGCGGATTTGAACTGCTGTGTGCGTTTGACGCCAATCCGGAACTGACCGGCCAGCGCTTCGGCGGGTTTGAGGTGCGGCACAGCGATACGCTGAGCGCGTTTCTGGAAGAACGCAAGCCGGATGTGGCGGTGCTGACCATCCCGCGCGGGAATGCGCCGGCACTGGCACGCAAGCTGGTGGAGCGGGGGATTCGCGGCCTGTGGAACTTTACGGGCGAGGATTTGCATCTGGAAGGACTGGGTGTGCCGGTGGAAAACGTGCACCTGTCCGACAGTATGATGACGCTGTGCCATTTGGTCGGCACACGGGAAGACAGCATGCCGCATAAATGACCTGTTGACAGGTTTTAATGTATGCAGCAGCGTGTGTTTAACAGCATTTGCAATACAAGCTGGGGTCAGGTACTTGTGCCTGACCCCGGCTTTTTTGTATTAAGACAAAAATTCCGCATGACATTGCGTTTCCGCGCAGCAGAAGAGAAGTGCCATATGCCGGAAAACAGGTTGCTGCGGCCGCCGCAGCCGCGGTGCGCAAGCTGCATTTTTATTTCCTCCGAAACAGAATGTACCGGTGAAAGGATTTGTGAAAATGATGGGTATTTTGGCGCATTGCCGGTCTTCCGTTATGCAAAAGAATGCTTGTGGGAAAACAAGGGACGTGCTATAATAAACCATACGCAATTACGGAACAGATAAGGAGCTTTTGGTGTGAACAATCGCGGACAAATTCGCAATTTTTCCATTATCGCACATATCGACCACGGCAAATCCACGCTGGCTGACCGTCTGCTGGAGCAGTGCAAAGCGGTCACCCAGCGCGAGATGGAAGAACAACTGCTGGATAACATGGATCTGGAGCGTGAGCGCGGCATTACGATCAAGGCGCGCGCGGTGCGCATGGAATACGAGGCAGATGATGGCAACACCTATCAGATGAATCTGATCGACACCCCGGGGCACGTGGACTTCAATTACGAGGTTTCCCGCTCGCTGGCTGCGTGTGAGGGTGCGCTGCTTGTGGTAGATGCGGCGCAGGGGATTGAAGCGCAGACGCTCGGCAATACCTATCTGGCGATCGATGCCGGACTCGAGGTCGTGCCGGTCATCAACAAGATCGACCTGCCCGCGGCCGATCCGGCACGCGTGAAGAACGAGATCGAGGATATCATCGGTATCCCGGCGGAAGATAGTCCCGAGATCTCGGCAAAAATGAATCTCAACATCCACGAGGTGCTCGAGCGCATCGTATCCGATGTGCCGCCGCCGTCGGGGGATGCCGAAGCGCCGCTGAAAGCACTGGTGTTTGACAGCCAGTACGATCCGTATAAGGGCGTTATCGTTTATATGCGCCTGATGGACGGCTGCATCCGTCCGGGGATGCGTGTAAAGATGATGGCGACCGGCGCGGTCTTTCAGGTGCTCGAGTGCGGTTATTTGCAGCCGTTCGGCCTGTCGCCGCAGCAGGAGCTGCGTGCGGGCGAGGTAGGTTATTTCACTGCATCGATCAAAAATGTGGCGGATACCCGTGTTGGTGATACGGTTACCGAGGCGGATCGCCCGACAGCGGAGGCGCTGCCCGGATACCGTCCGGCGCGGCCGATGGTCTATTGCGGTATTTACACCGAGGATGGATCTAAATATCCCGATCTGCGTGACGCACTCGAAAAATTGCAGCTCAACGACGCAGCGCTGTCCTTTGAGCCGGAAAGCTCGGTCGCGCTGGGCTTTGGCTTCCGCTGCGGTTTTCTCGGGATGCTGCATATGGAGGTCATTCAGGAACGGTTGGAACGCGAGTTTGACCTGGATCTGGTGACCACACTGCCTTCGGTGGTATATGAGATCACCAAGGCGGACGGCACGACCGTACACTGTGATAATCCGCATGATTATCCGGATCCGGCCGTGATCGAGGAGGCGCGCGAGCCGTTTGTTAAGGCGACGATCATGACGCCGAACGAGTTTGTCGGCAATATCATGCCGATGTGTCAGGAACGGCGCGGCGTGTTCAAGGATATGCAGTATCTGGATGCCAATCTGGTAGAACTGCATTATGAAATGCCGATCAATGAGATCATTTATGATTTCTTTGATGCACTCAAGGCGCGTACCAAGGGCTATGCGTCGCTGGACTATGAATTTCTGGATTACCGGCCGAGCGATCTGGTCAAGGTGGATATGCTGCTTAACGGCGATCAGGTGGATGCGCTGTCCTTTATTGCACACCGCGAGAAAGCGTATGGACGTGCGCGGCGGATCTGTGAAAAGCTCAAGGAGAACATCCCGCGGCAGTTGTTTGAGATCCCGGTGCAGGCGGCGATCGGCGGCAAGGTCATTGCCCGCGAAACCGTAAAGGCCATGCGCAAGGATGTGCTTGCCAAGTGCTACGGCGGCGACATCACGCGTAAAAAGAAGCTGCTGGAAAAGCAGAAGGAAGGCAAAAAGAAAATGCGTTCGCTCGGCACGGTGCAGCTGCCGACGGAGGCGTTTATGGCGGTGCTCAAGCTGGACGAGGAGTAACCGCGCCGTTTGCCGCAGGTGCAGCGGCAAAAATAACAACTGGGTGGGCAAAATGAGTAAATTCAGTTACAGAAATAAACCGCTCGGGCTGTATCTGCACATCCCGTTCTGTGTGAAAAAATGCGGATATTGCGATTTTTATTCGGTCGAGGACCGGGAGCTGATGAAGGAATATGTATCCGCGCTGCTGCTGCATATCCGCTCATACGGCAAGGTGTGCAGTGGCTATACGGTGGATACGGTATATATCGGCGGCGGCACGCCGACCTGCCTCGGACCCAAATATTTGGGCCGCATTTTGCAGGAGATACGCAACAAGTTTCCGCTGGCAGAGGATGCGGAGATCACTGTGGAGTGCAATCCGGAAAGCACGGATAAAAAAGTGCTGGACGTGATGAAAAAACAGGGCGTGAACCGGCTGTCGTTTGGTGTGCAGTCCGCGCATGATGAAGAGCTGCGTGCCATCGGCCGGATCCATACCTTTGCGCAGGCGAAGGAAGCGGTGGAGCTGGCGCGGGAAAAGGGTTTTGCCAATATCAGTCTGGACCTGATGTACGGTCTGCCCGGACAGACGCAGGAAATGTTTTTGGACTCGGTGGAGCAATGTCTGGGATTGGAACCGCAGCATTTATCCTGCTATGGGCTGAAGCTGGAGCCGGGGACGCCGATGGGACGCGAAAATCCTGTTCTGCCGGATGACGGTGCACAGGCGGATACCTATCTTGCTATGTGTGAGCGGCTGCGGGACAAGGGATATGAACACTACGAGATCTCGAATTTTGCCAAGCCGGGCTGCCGCTCGCGTCATAATATGAAATACTGGGATCTGTCCGAATATCTCGGACTGGGCCCGGGAGCACATTCGTTTATGAACGGACGGCGGTTTGCATTTGCACGCGATCTGAAGGCCTATATCGGCGGGGAGGATATCGTGCAGGATGAAGACGAGGTGCCGACCTTTCAGCGGCAGGGCGAGTATTTGATGGTGCGCCTGCGCACCGCGGACGGTGTGGATTTCCTCGATCTGGAAAAACGGTATAATATCGATTCCACGCCGTATGAGGAAGCGTTCCGCGGCCTGATGGGAAACGGTTTGGTCGCGCATCAGGGTACCCGGTGGTATTTGACGGAAAAAGGCTTTCTGGTATCCAACAGCATCATCAATATCGTGGTCGCGGCGGGGCAGGAGCAGATGACGTCCTGATCCGGTTAAAGGGAGCGGTGCTCCATGAAATATATAACGAAACATCATTTTGGAGGAATCAGTATGCGCGCAGTTATTACGGTGGTCGGTAAGGATCGGACGGGTATCATTGCCAAAATTTCGGATACGCTGTACCGGCATGAGGTCAATATTGTGGATATTTCGCAGAATGTTATGGAGGATATGTTCGCAATGGTCATGCTGGTCAATATCGATCATTGCACGGTGGAGTTCAATGCGCTGGCCGATGTGCTCGACCGGGACGGCGAGGCGCTGGGCATGAAGATCCATACCATGCATGAGGATATTTTTGACGCGATGCACAAAGTGTAAAGCAGAAAACGAATGAGGACGGCGCACAGTGCAGGCGCTGTCGGTTCTGCATTTTCAATGAAAAAATGGAGTTTTTGCCATGTCAATGATCAATACAAAAGATATTCTGGAAACCATTAAGATGATTGAGGAGGAGCACCTTGATATCCGCACGATTACGATGGGTATCTCGTTGCGCGATCTAGCGGCGGATGATATCCATGTGCTGGCGGATAAGATTTATGACAAGGTGACACGCCGCGCGGAAAAGCTGGTCGCCACAGGTGAACAGATCGAGCGCGAATTGGGCATCCCGATCATCAACAAGCGGATTTCGGTAACGCCGATTGCGATGATCGGCGCCACTTCGTCTGCAAACAGCTATGTGCCGCTGGCCAAGGCGCTCGACCGCGCCGCCGCAGCGACCGGTGTGAATTTTGTCGGGGGCTTTTCCGCGCTGGTGCAGAAGGGCTTTGCCAAGGGTGATGAGATTCTGATCCGCTCCATTCCGGAAGCACTGGCGGAAACCAATCTGGTTTGCTCATCGGTCAATGTTGCATCTACCAAGGCGGGTGTCAATCTGGATGCGATTGCGCTGATGGGACGCATTATTAAGCAGACAGCAGAGTTAACGAAGGATAACGATTCGATGGGCTGCTCCAAGCTGGTCGTCTTTGCCAACGCGGTAGATGACAATCCGTTCATGGCAGGTGCGTTCCACGGCATCGGTGAGCCGGAAACCGTGATCAATGTCGGCGTATCCGGCCCGGGCGTAGTGCAGTCGGCGATCCGCCGCGCGGGCGACTGCTCGATCGGTGAGGTGGCGGACGTGATCAAAAAGACCGCGTTCAAGATCACCCGCATGGGGCAGCTTGTCGGCGCACTGGCAAGCCAGCGGTTAGGCGTGCCGTTTGGTATTGTCGACCTGTCTCTGGCGCCGACGCCGGCGATCGGTGATTCGGTTGCGCGGATTCTGGAAGAGGTTGGTCTGGAGGTCTGCGGCTGCTGCGGCACGACGGCGATCCTTGCGATGCTGAACGATGCGGTCAAAAAGGGCGGCGTGATGGCGTCCTCGTCGGTCGGCGGCCTTTCGGGTGCGTTCATCCCGGTATCCGAGGATGAAGGCATGATCGCCGCAGCGCAGTCGGGGGCGTTGACGTTGGAAAAGCTCGAAGCGATGACGGCGGTCTGTTCGGTGGGAATCGATATGGTTGCGGTGCCCGGCGACACAACGGCCGAGGTGATTTCCGGCCTGATTGCGGATGAGATCGCCATCGGCGTGGTTAATACCAAGACAACCGCAGTGCGTGTGATCCCTGCGGTTGGGAAGGGTGTCGGCGATGTGGTGGAATTTGGTGGTCTGCTGGGCAGCGCGCCGATTATGCCGATCGCAACCGGCTCGCCGGCGAAATTTATCGGCCGCGGCGGTCGTATCCCTGCACCGATCCAAAGCCTTAAGAACTGATTATTTTGCGCGGCGGCATTTGATTGACAAGCAAATCCTATGCACAGCAGCGCATATAAAATAGTATTTGCGATGCAAATGCAGAAAAAGTCAGGCCATGTGCCTGACTTTTTCTATTTAACCGCCGTGGGGAGGAGCGCAGAGTGCTGCAGGCAAAGATGTTTCGATCGTTTGGGAACTGCCAAAAGGCAGTTCTTTTTTTATTTTGACAAACAGTTCGTTTTGATACAAGAAAACAATACAAAAACAGTATATTTATATTGTGCAAATCGATATAAAAAGGATGAATATACAAAATAAAATTAGAAAATTTGTGCAAATCGCAGTTGACTGAAAAGATACGATTATGGTATTCTTTAATCAAGCTAATGAGTAATAAATACTATTTGAAATATGCTCAAATAAGGAGGTTCCCCTATGTTGTTCCGTACTACCGAGGCGCACGAAAACTTACGCGCTCAGATCCGCTCTTTTGCGGAGACCGAAGTGAAGCCGCTGGCTTTCCTGCTCGATAAGGAAAACGGTTTTCCGACCGAAGCGGTTAAAAAGATGGGCGAGCTGGGATTTATGGGTCTGCCATATCCCAAGGAATACGGCGGCGCCGGTTTGGATATTATGAGCTATGCAATCGCGGTGGAAGAGCTGTCCCGCGTGGACGGCGGCACGGGCGTCATCCTGTCCGCCCATGTTTCGCTGGGTTCGTGGCCGATCTTCGCGTTCGGCACGGAGGAGCAGAAGCAGAAGTATCTGGTGCCCTTGGCCAAGGGTGAAAAAATCGCCGCATTCGGTCTGACTGAGCCGAACGCCGGTTCGGATGCCGGCGGCACGGAAACGACGGCGATCGATAAGGGCGATTATTACCTGCTTAACGGCAATAAGATTTTTATCACCAACGCACCTAAGGCGGATACCTATGTGGTGTTTGCGGTCACCACGCCGGATATCGGCACGCGCGGTATTTCCGCTTTCATTGTGGAAAAAGGTTGGGAAGGCTTTACCTTCGGTGACCATTACGATAAAATGGGCATCCGTTCCTCTTCAACGGCGGAGCTGATCTTTAACGATGTTAAGGTTCCCAAGGAAAATCTGCTCGGCAAGGAAGGCCAGGGCTTTAAGATCGCAATGGCGACGCTGGACGGCGGACGTATCGGCATCGCATCGCAGGCGCTCGGTATTGCGCAGGGCGCATACGAGGCGGCGGTGGATTATGCGAAGGAGCGTATCCAGTTCGGCAAGCCCATCGGCTTCCAGCAGGCGATCGGCTTTAAGCTGGCGGATATGGCGACCAAGCTGCGCTGTGCGCGGATGCTGGTCTACTCGGCGGCGGAGCTGAAGGAGGCGCACGAGCCGTATGCAACCGAAGCGGCCATGGCCAAAATGTACGCATCGGATATCTCGCTTGAGGTCACGAACGATGCCTTGCAGATTTTCGGCGGCACCGGTTTCCTCAAGGGTATGGATGTCGAGCGTATGTACCGCGATGCCAAGATCACAACGATTTACGAAGGCACCAACGAGATCCAGCGTGTGGTCATCTCGGCGGGTATTCTGGGCAAGCCGCCCAAGAGCGAGGGCGGATCATCCAGCCGTGCAAAGAAGCCTGCACCGGTTACCGGTGTGCGCAAACGCAACATTTTGAAGGAAGGTTCGGCGGAGGAAAAGGTCGCAGCGCTGGTGGAAGCGCTTAAGAAGGACGGCCATGATTTCACCGTTGGTATCCCGATCGATACGCCGATCACGCAGGCCGAGCGTGTGGTTTCTGCGGGTCAGGGCATTGGTGACCGGGAAAATATGAAGCTGGTGGAAGATTTGGCGGCAGCAGCCGGTGCGGCGGTGGGTTCGTCCCGTCCGGTGGCAGAAACCCTCAAATATGTGCCGCTTGACCGATACGTCGGTATGTCCGGCCAGAAGTTCAAGGGCAATCTGTATATCGCCTGCGGTATTTCGGGTGCGATCCAGCATCTGAAGGGCATTAAGGATGCTTCCACGATTGTGGCGATCAATAAAAACGGCAATGCGCCGATCTTTAAGAATTGTGATTACGGCATTGTAGGCGATGTGAATGAGATCCTGCCGCTGCTGACGGCAGCGCTCGATACCGGTGACAAGCAGCCGGCGCCGCCGATGGTCAAGATGAAGCGCCCGCCGGTACCCAAGCCGGAACCCATTGGCAAGCGGTATGTCTGCGGCGGCTGCGGTTACGAGTATGTGCCGGAGCTGGGCGATGAGGATGCTGAGATCGCACCCGGTACGCTGTTTGAAAAGCTGCCCGAGGATTGGGTTTGCCCGGAGTGCGGCGAAGGCAGAGAAATGTTTATCGAAGGCTGACCGAATACAAAGGAGGATTGAACTATGTACTGTGTACGCAATGTAACGGAAGATCTGTATTGGGTCGGCGCAAATGACCATCGTCTGACTCTGTTTGAAAATATTCATCCGATTCCGCGCGGCGTTTCCTATAACGCATATTTGCTGATGGATGAGCAGACCGTATTGTTTGATACCGTGGACTGGTCGGCGTGCCGCCAGCTGCTGGAGAATATGGAGCATGTACTGGACGGCCGTCCGCTAGACTATCTGGTCATCAACCATATGGAGCCGGATCACGGTGCGTCGATCGAAGAGGTTTTGCTGCGTTATCCGAACGTTAAGGTGATCTCTACCGAAAAGTCCTTTATGCTGATGCGGCAGTTTGGCTTTGCAGTCGATTCGCATGAACTGATCGAGGTTAAGGAGGGGGATACCCAGTGCTTTGGTAAGCATACCGTTACCTTTGTAGCAGCCCCCATGGTGCATTGGCCGGAAGCGATGGTTACCTTTGACCTGACGGACGGCGTGCTGTTCTCCGCGGATGCGTTCGGCACCTTCGGTGCGCTGGATGGCAAGCTGTTTGCGGACGAAGTCAACTTTGATCGCGATTGGATCGATGATGCACGCCGCTATCTGACCAATATCGTAGGAAAATACGGCCCGCATGTACAGCTGCTGCTCAAAAAGGCCGGCGGTATTCTGGATCAAATCAAGTATATCTGTCCGCTGCACGGTCCGGTCTGGCGGGAGGATCTGGGATACTTTATCAACAAGTATGACCTTTGGAGCCGGTATGAGCCGGAGGAAAAGGGTGTTATGATCGCCTATGCCTCGATGTACGGCAATACCGAAGCGGCGGCACAGGCGCTGGCGGCCAAGCTGTGCGAACGCGGTGTGACCAACGTGCATCTGTATGATGTATCCAACACCCATGTTTCCTATCTGATCTCGGAAAGCTTCCGCCTGAGCCATATCGTACTGGCATCGGTGACGTATAATCTGGGTATCTATCCGGTGATGCACAATTACCTGATGGATATGAAGGCGCTCAACCTGCAGAACCGCACCTTTGCCATCATTGAGAATGGTTCGTGGGCAGTTAAGTCAGGTGACCTGATGCAGAAGTTTATCGATGAAGAAATGAAGAATATGACCGTGCTCAACGAGCGCCTGTCCATGGCTTCGGCACTGCTGCCGGATAAGGCGGCGGAGTTGGACGCACTGGCAGATGCGATCGCAGAATCGGTCAACGCATAAAAGAATAACTTCCATTTTCAGCGTGAAAGCATCACAGCCCCCTGCGGTTAACCGCAGGGGGCTGTGCTTTATTGGTATGCGTGGTATTGAGGACGGTTTGCGCTGGCAGGGCGTTGAGAACCGCCGGAAAAAATTAAGCCGTCTGCCTGATTTTTTTTGTAGTTTTGCAGCGCCCGGGGCGAAGGTGTTATTCCCAAGTTTCCCAGATCGAGGGGCAGTAGCCTACGGTTGCCTGCCGCCCGTTGCGGACGATCGGGGTGTGGAGCAGCGTACCGTCCTCCAGCAGCTTTTGGATCTTGTCCTCCTCATAGGCAAGATAGGCAAGCGAAGCATACGCCTTGCTTTTTTCATCGATCAGCGTGTCCAACCCGCCGGCAGCCTTGCGCACACTGTCCAGTTCGCCGCGCGATATGCCCTTTTGTGCCAGATCGATCATCTGGAATTTGATGCCGCGCTCTTTGAACCAACGCTGGGCTTTTTTCGTGTCAAAGCATTTGTTTTTGCCGAAAATCTGAATATTCATCACATCGAACTCCTTTGTTTGCATTATAGCAGAGGTTTGGCTGCAAAACAAGGCTTGACAAACACATTGGATTATTGTATTATACAAATCAAACAATAATACAAAAGGGGATTTACAAATGGAAGCAACACATACCTTGGAGCGGCGGCGCGGGCTGGATGGGTTTCGGCTCAAGCTGCTGGCGCTGATCATCATGACGATTGACCATATCTATTATTTCGGTTCGGCTTTACGCCCCATGCCGGAAATATTGACGCTGATCGGCCGCATTGCCGCACCGATTTTTGTGTTTTTCGTGGCGGAGGGCTTCGCGCATACGCGCAGCCGCAAAAAGTATCTGCTGCGGCTGTATACCGGCGGCGTGCTGATGTACATTGCGAATATGCTCGTCAACACTTACTGTCCGTTGCCGGGCGGGGTTATGGTGATAAACGGTATTTTTACCACAATGGCGGTCATTGTCATCTACCTGTGGTGGATTGAAAACATGCAAAAGCGCTGGCGTGAAGGCAAAAAGGGACGCGCGGTGCTGTATGTGATAGCGATGGTTGCGCTTTTTGTCTCATACGTCCCGATTCTGATGCTGGCGGAAACGCAGATGGGTCTGATGCGTATTGCGCTTATATTTCTGCCTAGCCCGGTGCTGTGCGAGGGCAGTTTCCTGATCGTGGCGATCGGCATAGGGTTTTATTACTGTCGGAACAGCAAGCGGGCACTTGCTGTCTTTTATACCACATTCCTGCTGGTGATGGCGGCTGTGCAGTTTTTGCTTTCCTCCCGGGAGGCGTTTCTGTCGGTAGCGCCCTCGCTGTTTTTCATGTGGCTGGCGCTGCCGCTGCTTCTGCTGTACAACGGGCAGCGCGGACGCGGGATGAAATATCTGTTTTATGCGTATTATCCAGCGCATGTGTATGCGCTGGCGATCCTTACATGGCTGCTCGGCCGGGGCTGATAAAAAGAGTAGTGCATTTCGGTAGATGAGTATCAGCAATACGCGTGGCAGTGCGCATAAGACAGCATTTTCGATCGAAAGACTGTTCGAAAAAACCAGTTTTTCGACAGTCTTTGAGGGACGCTTATGCGTCCCTCTTTTTCTGCCGGTATGGCAGGATGCCATAGCTTTTGGTTAGTGGCAGCAGCAGGACGCAGGTGAGCGCGGCACAGCGTCCCAAATCACAGAGCAGCAGAGGGACGGCGAAAAATACCTCGCCGTGGCGGGCAAAGTCGCCGACAGCAGCCAGACCGGCAGCAGAAAAGTTCGGGTAGGACAGCAGCGCTGCGGTGTGCGGACCGAGCAGCAGGAGCGTGCGCAGGGAGAGCAAGGCAAGCAATGCGCCGCCCGCTGCCAAACCGCGTGAAGCGGCACCGGATAATGCTTCCGGCAGCGACAGCGAGAGGATCAGCGCCGCGGGGAGCAGTGCGCGCAGCAACGCGCTGGTTTGCTGCAGCATACCGGCCTCCGGTGCAGCCCAGTGGGCGGGGGTGAGCTGGCTGATGGTCAGGATGCATGACAGGACGGCGATTGCACCGGCTAGCCATGCGATGGGCAGCGCCCACATAGCACAGCGGTTGAAGCCTGCCGTGGCGCACAGGATGGCGCAGATTGCGAGCAGGAGCAGCAGGCTCCATACCGGCCTTGTGGGAAAGACGGTATTGCGCAGAAACAGCCCCATGCGTGCCAATGTGCGGCAGAGCGGCCAGAGCGATGCCAGCGCAAGCAGCCACCGGATGAGACGTGAGCGCTGGCAGTGGGGAGCGAGCCGTGCTGCCCCTGCACAGAAAAGGGCGCAGAACAGGCAGGCCAGCGCGGCAGCATACATGGTTTGGCCGTTGACCGGCGTATACAGCACTTCGCCCAACGGCAGCAGGGCGAACAGTGCCGCGCCCCAACGGGGAAACAGTCGTTCACGCATGGGCGGAGGCACCTCCGATCTCGCTGCCGTCCAGAAAACAGGACAGACGATGCTCGGCAAATACTGCGGTGCCGGCGGGGGCGGTTTGTCCGTATGCATCGATGGACAGCGCCGGCAGAATAGCGGTGCCGCTGGCATGCAGTACTTCGGCGGCGCGGTAAAGCGGCATATCGGGCAGTGTGCCTTGCCGGGCGGCACGGTCGAGCAGCTCACTGAGTGCGTATACCTCTTCGTCGTTTTGCAGCAGTTCAGCAGCCGAGCTGCCGCGCACAACCGCGGCGCGTAAACTGAGACGCACCTCTTGATCGGTACACAGGTAATCCGCAAGCGGCAGAATGTTATCGGCAGCCGCTTGTTCGCTCAGCAGCAGCACCTGTGCATGGCTGAGATACAGCTCGCCGGGCAGCAAGGCGCCCAGTCGGTCGAGCAGCTCGGGCAGATCGCGGCCGGAGGAGGACAGATATGCCGGGGAAGCGGCATCATCCGGCTTGTCCTGCCGCACGACCTCAGCGGTTAAACGGTATCCGTCAGCAGTTTTATCCAGCGCCAGCGCAGAGACGGGGGAAACCTCTCGGGCGCAGCCGCCGAGCGTGGACAAAAGCAGCACCGGAACAAGCAACTTGTACAAATTCATGGTTTGTCCTCCTTTGTTGGGCTGCGTTTGACGGCAAAACGGTCGTACCGCATCCAAAACCACGGGGCACGCAGCCAGGTATCCTCCTGCTCGGCACGGACTCGCGGCACCAGATTGAGCAGGTACGGCACCGAGCAGGAATGCATGCGGCACAGCCACAGCAGCAGAAGGGCGAGCGTCAGCCCGACACCGTACAGGCCGTAGGCTGCTGCTGCGCCGAGCAGCACAAACCGCAGCCAGAGAGCAGCGGTTTGCAGTTTGGGCACCATCAGACCGGTCACGCCGGCAACGGCAATGACGATCACGGTCGGTGCTGCGGCAAACCGCGCAGAAACCGCAGCTTGACCGAGCACCAGTCCGCCGACAATGCTCATGGTCTGTCCCATGGCGCCCGGGGTGCGTGCGCCGGCCTCCTTGAGCATTTCGAGCACGAGCAGCAGCAGGAAGGTCTCCCAGCCGACCGGCAGAGGGACGCCGCGCTGTGCGGCGGCAACGGCAAACAGCAGACGCGCAGGCACCAGCTCACGGTGATACAGCAGAAGTGCAGTGTAAACCGCGGGAAAGGTGATCGAGCAGAGAAAACCCAGCAGCCGCAGCACGCGGGCCAGATTGGCTTGCAGAAAGCTGATATAATAGTCATCGTTGGATTGAAAGCACTCCTGAAACAGAAAGGGTGCGGTCAGCACAACGGGGCTGCCGTCGGTTACAATGGCACAGCGGCCCTCTGCCAGACGGGAGGCGACTACATCGGGACGCTCTGTTGTGCCAAGGGTGGGAAAAGGCGACCAGCGGTGGTCGCGGATACGCTCGGCGAGGTAGTTGGCATCCAGCACACTGTCCACCTGCAGCGCTTCCAGACGGCGGCGCAGGCGGCTGACCAGATGGGTGTCACATACACCGGCCAGATAACACAGGCATACCACGGTGTTGGTCCGTCCGCCGATGCGCAGAAAGGTGAACTTCAGCCGCCGATCGTTCAGCCGCCGGCGGATGAGTGCCAGATTGGGCATGAAACACTCGGTAAAGCCCTCGCGCGGGCCGGACAGCACCCGTTCGTTTTCCGGTTCGGCAGAGGCGCGCACGGAAAACCCCTTGGTATTGACAACGACCGGCCGTGCGTCCCCCTCGGTCAGCACAACGGTATCGCCGTACAGGAACGAGGCGAACAGCTTGTTCATGTCGGTTTCTACCCGGCTGTCGTTGACCTGCAGGATGGTTTGCGCCAGCATATCGGCGGTGGCGGTGCGGCAGTCGGCACACACGATCGGCCGGATCACGCTTTGGTTGATTGCAATACTATTGACCATGCCGTCAAAAAAGAAAACGGCGCAGGTCAGCCCGCTGCGTCCGGATGCGCGGCGGGTCACAAAGGTGTTGTCACCTTGAAAAAGCGCCTGCATCAGCCGGATATTGGTTTCCAGATCGGTTGTAAATGTGATCTGCTCCATGGTGTCACCCCTTATCGGCGGTTAGGTTGCGCAGCGGGAAGGGATTTTATGCACCGGTCAGGTCGTTGGCAAGCACCTGCCCGAACAGGCGGATGGCGGCGAGCGCCTCGGTCATCGTGTTGCCCGAGGAGCCGACTTCGACCAGTATGGAGCCGGGGCGTGCGTGCTGGTTAAACCGCTGGGTACGCAGATTGACCGGGCGCATCAGGCCGGGATAGGTACGGTTGAGCCGGTATTGCAGGCCGGTGATGTAGTTCAGATTGCTGCGCCAGTCCGGATGGGTCAGGCCGCCGTCATCCGTGCCGACGACAAACATGAGCTGCGCCATGGGGGTGCCGTCGATCGTGCAGGCAGTTTTGTAAGCCTGCCCGTCATCGGTCAGAATAGAATCCCGGTGCAGGTCGATGACGACCTGAATGGACGGATACTGTGCGAGTGTCTGCTCGATGGCAGCGAGCGAACGGTCGTAGGAACCCGAATAGGTAGGCGAGTCGAATATTTCGCGGATATGGACGGCTTGCACACCGTGCGCCTCCAGCACCTTTTGCAGCTCATCACCGACGCGAACCACATTGTAGCGGGTGTCGGTCGTGCGTTCGTTTTCGGTTGGGGTATAGGGGAAAGCGGCGTCTGGCGTATAGCTTTCGCTGCCGTGGGTATGGAACAGCAGCACCTGCGGGCCGTCGCCCTGTGCACGGATCGTGGTATTGGCAGACAAGCAGGCTTCCACATCGACCGGATAGGAGGTCTCGTTGTTGATCGTGACGGTGGCGGCGCGGTCGGCGGCGCTCAGCACCGGTGCATCATTGGGGCTTTCCTGCGGCAGGTAGGTGCTTTCCGATTGGGGATCAGCTGCGGTTTCGCTGCGGGCGGATGCTGCGGTGCGTGGGGTATAAATTTCCGCGTGCGATGGCGACAGACCCAGTTCCAGCGAGACAGCGCGTGCCACAAAACCGGTGTTGCCGGCCAGCGCGGCAACGGCCTGCCGCGCGAGCGGCTCTCCGCCCGCACGTGAAAACAGCAGCAGGGATGCTGCAAGGCACAATGTAACCGCGGCGGACAGCCGCACGCCGTCCCGCCGCCGGTGATGTTTTTTGTGCCGGTTCATGTCCGCCACCTCCTCGCATTTGCTTCTATCATACGCCCGTCCGGCTGCGAGTATGCCGGAATTCTGGCAGTTGGCTCAGGAGAGGTAAAAATCGATCTCTTCGATGGACAGGTGCGGATGCAGCGCCAGATCGATCGCATAACCGATCACGCGGGCGATATCAGCGATTTCGCGGTCGATATCGCGTGTAGTGACCATGACCGGTTGGGCAAGATCGGTCAGCGCTTCGCACTGTGCGCCGTTCATCTGGTGCGTGATCTCGTGCGCGAGGCTGGCGCCGTCCACCACAGTGGGCACGCCGATGGCGATCACCGGGATTCCCAGCGTTTCGCAGTTGAGTGCAGTGCGGGCGTTTCCGACACCTGAGCCGGGGGTGATGCCGGTATCGGTCAGCTGTACGGTGTGCAGCAGGTGGGATAAGCGTCCGGCTGCCAATGCATCCACAGCGAGGACGGCGGCGGGACGGATGCGGTCGAGCACACCGCAGAGCAGTTCACCGGTTTCTACGCCGGTTTGGCCGAGTACGCCCGGCGCAAGGGTGGATACCGGCCGCCACGTGTCAAACAGCACCGGCTCCTGTTCGATCAGATGCCGGGTTGCGATTACATGGTCGGCGGCCTGCGGGCCAAGCGCGTCGGGGGTGATCATGCGGTTGCCGAGGCCGGCGATCAGGATGGGGGCACGTGCGGCACCGGCAGGCAGCAGTTCCCCCAGCAGGGCACTGAGCGCGCGGCAGGCACGGGGGAAGGCATCCTGTTCCCGGCGGAGCAGGGCATCCAGCACAAGCGTGTGGTACCGGCCGCGCGGTTTGCCGGTTTCGTGTGCGGCCTGTGCGGTTAGAATGTGGGTTTCAGTAACGGCAAAGCCTTCGAGTACACGTTTGCACTGCCGGATATGCGGCAGTGCAGTGGATGTTCCGGTGTTTTCAATGGCTTCTATGGCCAGATCGGTTCGAAAAGACATGGCGGTCACTCCTTTGCGGTTATTTTGCGGGTGAAAGGAATTTTTATGCGCTTTTACGGAAAAAGTGCTTGCAATTTTGTGAAACTGATGGTAGAATAGAAACACTGACGAATAGAAAACGAAGGAGGTGTTTTCGGAATGCCCAACATCAAGTCTGCAAAGAAGCGCGTGAAGGTCAATACCATCAAGGCGATGAACAACCAGATGGCGAAGAGCGCACTCAAGACCACGCTGAAGAAGTTCGATACGGCTGTTGCTGCCGGCGACAAGGCGGAAGCGACTGTTGCTTATACCACCGCAGTAAAGGCGGTAGATCAGGCGGCTGCCAAGCACCTCCTGCACAAGAACAACGCGGCCAACAAGAAGAGCAAGATGACGGTCAAGCTCAACGGCATGGCGTAATCGTTCGTATATTGCTGAGAAACTCCCGAAACGATCGTTTCGGGAGTTTTTTTATTGTATCACAACATTTAGAAAAACATCTAAATAAAACTTGACTTTGGCGGTGCGGTACGCTATTCTACATTTAGATTATTTTCTAAATGAGGTGAGCAGATGCCTTATGGGATTTATTTAGCCGCAGTGCTGCTGGTGGCTTGCGCACTGATCATATGGCAGGCGGTGCTGCTTTCGCGGTGCCGCTTCTGGTGTAAATCATGCGGGCGGTTGTTTGCCTTGCCGTGGCGCCGCCTGCTGTTCCGCCAGCATGTGCAGGATGAGTGGTGGTTGGTCTGTCCGCACTGCGGAACAAAGGGTTGGTGCCGTGCCAAGCGGCGGAAGGAGGAAAGCTGAATGGGGTTTCAGCAGACATTTAAGGCGCTATCCGATCCGATCCGCCGGGATATCCTTGCGCTGCTGCGCGCGGGACCGATGGCGGCGGGGGAGATCGCTGCGCATTTTCCGGTGTCGGGGGCAACAGTTTCGCACCATTTGTCTATTCTGCGGGATGCCGGCTTGGTGCTGGATGACAAGCAGGGAAAGTACATTTATTACGAATTGAATATGTCGGTGGTCGATGAGATTCTGGAATGGATCACGGCATTGAAAGGTGGAGAGACAAATGAAAAAAATCACTAAGGGACAGGTATTGGCGTGGGGGTTGGCACTGGTGCCGCTGCTGTTGGTTGCGGCGGCCTATCGGTATTTGCCGGAGCGGGTGCCGATGCAGTGGGATTTCGGCGGTGAAGTGAGATATGAAGCCAAATGGCATTTGTGGATCACAGCGGGGCTGTCTCTGCCGGTTGCCGTGATGCTGGCGGTCATGCCGCATCTGGATCCCAAAAAGCGAAACTACGACAAATTTTTTGGGTCTTATGTGGGATTTCAGATTATGATGATGCTGTTTCTGATTGTGATGAACGGGATTTGTGTGGTGGAAGGCCTGTGGCCGGGGACGGTCAATATTGCTATGGCGGTGACGCTGCTGGTCAGTCTGATGATGGTGTATCTGGGTAATGTCATGCCGAAATTCCGTATGAACTGGTATTGCGGGATCAAAAACCCTTGGACATTGTCGAGTGAAACCGTGTGGATACGCACGCACAGGCTTGGTGGCCGTTTATTTTTCGCGGCAGGCATGATCGGCTTGCTGGGAGCATTTGTGCCGAGCAATGCGGCGCGGTTGACATTGCTGTTGGCGCCGCTTTCACTGGCAGCACTTGTGCCGACGGTGCTTAGTTATTTGTGGTATCGGAAAGAACAGCAAGGGTGAACGGTGAATATAGGGTATGCGTGAAACTGTCAATAATATGCGAAAATGGAGGGGGAAACGCGGATAAGAACGAAAAACATCGGTGAAAAGTTTAACGAATTAAAAACCACCGACAATTTTGTTCAAAATTTAACTTGTAAAATGGAAAGAAGTGTGTTATAATTTTGCGGTAATTTGCATGGGTGGAGCATTTTACCCATGTGAGGCCTTATGGGTAAGGAGAAGATTATGACAAGAGCGCGTAAGCTGCTGGCAGCAGTGCTGCTGGTTGCCGTCGTTGCGGTGAGCGTACTGACTGCTGCGCTCGCGACGGACACCACAGAAACCTATGCGTATTTGCCCGATCACTCTGTTTATTTCTATGACGTGGCAGAGGGCTATGCATGGGCCCACCGCGAGATTGACACATTGGCAGTAGCCGGTGTGATCACCGGTAGTGGCAATCATCTGTTTTTCCCCGGAAATGCGATCACACGTGCGGACTTTATCGTGATGCTTGATCGGGCATACGGTATGAGCAAGGCACTGGACAGCGGTGCGATTGATTCCAAGGGCGGATTTGTGGATGTGCCGGGCAATACCTATTACAGCAAGGCAGTCACAGCGGCCAAGGCCTTTGGTATCGCATCGGGAACGAGTGATAACCGATTTCTGCCGCAAAGCCGTATGACACGGCAGGATGCGATGGTATTCCTCAAGCGTACACTGGACTGCACGCAGATCGATTTGCAGGTTGGTTCGCTGACGGGGTTTTCCGATAGCGGTCGGGTATCCGATTATGCACGGGAAGCGATCGGGGCGCTGGTCAAGGCCGGTGTGATCGATGGGTCGGGCGGCAAGCTGCTGCCGCGGAACAATGTAACGCGTGCGGAAATGGCAGTTATGCTGTATCGTGCGGCGCATTTGGCTACTTGGGGGAACAGCCAGGTGTATGAACCGCGCAAGGATATTGTGAACCTGTGTGTAGGAGCAAAGACCTATTGCGATGTTGTGATCTCTAATTATGACGCTTCCGTGCATTATGGAGAGTTGATGCGATACTCCGGCCTGCAGGAGCAGAACGGCATGATGACGGTCACGCTGGAGGCGAATCAGCCGATTGACCGCACGGTGGTCTATCAGGACGGTGTGTTCACTCTGAATGATCCGAACCAGAACGGTGCATCGGTCAGCTATCCCGCGGCAGCGGACTGCGTTGCGGTAGATGTTAGTCAGCCGTATCACCAGTTGCGTGCGCCGGTCAGCACGGGCAGTATTTATCATTATGGCTATCCGTCGATCGTCAACGGAGAGGTCGCAGTGATTTATTATACCAGACGGTGAAAAAGCGGCAGAAGGATCATGGCCGCAGCGCGTATCGGATGGAAGCATAAATATGAAAAGCTGAGGACATCTCTGCCTCAGCTTTTTTTATTTTATGCACGACATGACAGAGATGCCCTGCTTAGTCAGTGTTTTGTGATGCATCGGCGGCACGGCTGAAAATGCGATCCAGCTCCGGCCGGCTTCGCTTGAGTGAGACCGGCCGCCCATCCTGCTGCATGAAGCAATGACAGCTTTCGCCGGTGCAGCGCAGTGTGCCGGTCTGCGCGTCAAAGATTTCGTAGCCGATGGTCATGCGCACGCCGTTGTAGGCTGTGATACGTGCAAGGATCTGCACGGTTTCGCCAAAGCGCGCCATGGTTTTGTATTGGCAGGAAACAGCAAGCACTGGGCTGCCGAAGCCTGCGGCTTCAATTCGGTCATAACCGCAGCCGAGCTGCTCCAGCAGATCGACACGCGCTTCTTCAAACCAACGGATATAGTTGGAGTGGTGGACGATGCCCATGCCGTCGGTTTCGTAGTATTGTACTTTGTGCTGATAAGATTTCATTAAAACATCTCCAATGCAAAGATCAATATGAGAGCAAAAACGCCCTCGCATGAGGGCGCTTCAGTCTGTTGAAAAAGTATTTTGTTGATGCGTTCACCAATACGCGCGGTAGCGCGCATCAAACAGCATTTGCAGCGCAAATGCATAAAAGCTGGGGGCGTGTACCTCAGCTTTTATACTTTGAGAGAGAAAAAGTTTCTGCACAGGAACTTTTTCTCGTCCATGTTTGGCGAAGTCCAAACATAGATTGTCGGAAAAACGAAGTTTTTTGACAGTCTCAAGCGCCCTCGCATGAGGGCGCTTTTGCTTATTGTTTTAGCAGGATCGTGATATCTTCATCACTTAAAATACTTCACGCCGTTTTCGAAAATCGGCTGATACTTTTCGCCGTAGATATTTTTGCCGACGAACGGGCTGTAACGCTCGGTATGCCCCATCTTGCCCAGCACGCGGCCGTCCGGAGAGGTGATACCCTCGATCGCGCACAGCGAGCCGTTCGGGTTCCATGCGATATCCATAGACGGTTCGCCGGCCAGATCGGTGTACTGGAAGGCAACCTGACCGTTCTGCACGAGCTGATCGATCACGGGCTGCGGGGCGACAAAGCGGCCTTCACCGTGGGAAACGGCGATCGAGTGCAGGTCGCCGACCTCGCAGGAGGACAGCCATGGGCTCTTGACGGATGCCACGCGGGTGGTGACATAGCGGCTCTGGTGGCGGCCGATGAGGTTGAAGGTCAGCGTCGGGTCGTCGCCGGTCATTTCGTCACGGATTTCGCCGTAAGGCACCAGACCCAGCTTGATGAGCGCCTGGAAGCCGTTGCAGATGCCGAGCATCAGGCCGTCGCGCTTGCCAAGCAGTTCATGGATGGAATCCTTGATGCCCGGGCCGCGCAGGAACGAGGCGATGAACTTGCCCGAGCCGTCCGGCTCGTCGCCGCCGGAGAAGCCGCCCGGCAGGATGACCATCTGCGCCCGACGGACAGCGCTTTCCAGCTGCTCGGCGCTTTCTGCCAGTGCGTCGGCGGAGAAATTGCGCACGACGATGATCTCAGCCGCGCCGCCTGCATTTTCCACCGCGCGGGCGGTATCGTACTCGCAGTTGGTGCCCGGGAAAACCGGAATAACAGCCAAAGGCTTTGCCGACTTGACAGCAGGCGCCTTGCCGCTGCGTGCAGTATAGGATACCTTGACGAGGTGTTCGTCCGAAGCGTCCGCCTTGGTCGGGAATACGCTTTCCAGACGGCCCTCGAATGCTGCGGTCAGCGCGTCGATCGAAACGCGCTCGCCCGCAACGGTGACAGCCTCGTCCGCAGTTGTGCGGCCGACCAGCCAGTAGGCGGGCAGCTCTTCCGCGGCTTCGATCAGGATGCCGCCGAAGTTCTTGAGATAAAGCGCCTCGGACGGGAAGGATTCGTCGAACGCAAAGCCGATCCGGTTGCCGAGCGCCATTTTGCATACGCCCTCGGCAATGCCGCCGGTGGTCAGCGCCCAGGCGGATACTGCCTTGCCGGAAGCGATGAGACCGGCGACCTCGCTCCAGATGTGCTTCATCGTCTGGTAATCGGGCGAGCCGTCCGGATGGTACGGCGCGTCGAAGAAGTAAACCGGATGGCCGGCCGCCTTGAACTCAGGCGAAATCAGGCGCGCCGCGTCCTGCGGGGCGATGGCGAACGAGACCAGCGTCGGGGGAACGTCCATATCGTCGAACGAGCCGCTCATGGAGTCCTTGCCGCCGATCGCGCCGAGGCAGAGCTCATCCTGCGCGGTGTAAGCGCCCAGCAGGGCGGAAAGCGGCTTGCCGAAGCGCTTCGGGTCCTTGCCCAGCCGCTCGAAATATTCCTGGAAGGTGAGGTAGGCGGTTTCAAAGTCGCAGCCTGCCGCAACGAGCTTGGCAACCGATTCGATCACCGCGGCAGATGCGCCGAGGAAGGGGTTCTGTTCGGTATAGCAGGGGTCAAAGCCAAAGGCCATGACAGAGGCGGTTTCGCACTGGCCGGAGAGTGCCGGCATGGTGGCTGCCATGACCTGCGTCGGGGTGAGCTGGTATTTGCCGCCGAACGGCATGAATACCGAGTTCGCACCGATCGAACCGTCAAAGCGTTCAACAAGGCCGCGCTCCAGACAGATGCCGAGCGTTGCGGCGTGGTTCAGCAGCTTTTCTGCTTGGGTGCTGCCGGCGGGGGTGCAGGTGATGGACGGCGCGGCAAGCGGCGCGACTTCGGCGTTTACATGCTTGGCGCAGCCGTTGGTGTTCAGGAAATCACGGGAGACATCCGCGATCAGGTTGCCGTTCCACGTCATGCACAGCCGGTTTTTGTCGGTCACCACGGCAACTTGAACGGCTTCGATGTTTTCCTTTGCGGCGGCGGCAATAAAGGCTTCTGCGTCCTTCGCGCGGACGACAACAGCCATGCGTTCCTGCGATTCCGAGATCGCAAGCTCAGTGCCGTCCAGACCGTCGTATTTTTTGGGCACCGCGTCAAGGTTGATGTCCAGACCGTCGGCCAGTTCGCCGATGGCAACCGAAACGCCGCCTGCGCCGAAGTCGTTGCAGCGGCGGATCATGCGGGTGACACCGCCGTTGCGGAACAGACGCTGGATCTTGCGCTCTTCGGGCGGGTTGCCCTTCTGTACCTCGGCGCCGCAGGTTTCGAGCGAGGACTCGGTGTGCTTTTTGGAAGAACCGGTGGCGCCGCCGCAGCCGTCGCGTCCGGTTTTGCCGCCGAGCAGGATGACAACATCGCCCGGCTCAGGTACTTCACGGATGACGTTTTCCAGCGGTGCAGCGCCGACGACCGCGCCGATCTCCATGCGCTTGGCAACATAGCCCGGATGATAGATCTCGTGCACCAGTCCGGTGGCAAGACCGATCTGGTTGCCGTAGGAGGAATAGCCCGCCGCAGCGGTCTGGCACAGCTTGCGCTGCGGCAGCTTGTGCTCGAGCGTTTCGGAGAGCGGCACCGTCGGGTCGCCCGCGCCGGTCACGCGCATGGCCTGATAGACATAGGAGCGGCCGGAGAGCGGGTCACGGATCGCGCCGCCCAGACAGGTGGCTGCGCCGCCGAACGGTTCGATCTCGGTCGGGTGGTTGTGGGTTTCGTTTTTGAACATGAGCAGCCAGTCTTCATACCGGCCGTCCACAAGCGCCTTGACCTTGATCGAGCAGGCGTTGATCTCTTCGGATTTGTCGATATTTTTGAGGTAGCCGCGCTTTTTGAGCACCTTGACGCCGGCGGTCGCAATGTCCATCAGGGTGACCGGACGCTTTGCGGCCTTTTCCTCGCCGTATACTTCCACGCGGGCGGCAAGATAGCGGTCGAACGCATCCTGCACCATGGGGTCGTCGATCTGCACGCCGTCGATCTCGGTCAGGAAAGTGGTGTGGCGGCAGTGGTCGGACCAGTAGGTATCCACCATGCGCACCTCGGTGATGGTGGGGTCGCGCTTTTCCTCATCGCGGAAGTATGCCTGCAGGAAGGTGAGGTCGTCCAGATCCATTGCAAGGCCCATGTTTGTCAGCAGGTCGGACAGTGCGGCCTTGTCCATATGGATAAAGCCGGTCACCGAAGCAACGGTGGTAGGAATTTCGTACTGCACATGCAGGGTTTCGGGTTTGTCCATCGAAGCTTCGCGCGCCTCGACGGGATTGATCAAGAAACCGCGGATCTTATCCAGATCGGCATCCGACAGTGCGCCCTCCAGCACATAGACCTTGGCGGCGGCTACCGACGGGCGCTCGCCGCCGGTCAGCAGCTGGATGCACTGGGCGCAGGAATCCGCGCGCTGGTCAAACTGACCGGGAAGCGGCTCGACTGCCAGCACGGTATGAGCGCCGGCCGGACGGGGGAAATCCTCGTCGTAGCACACATCGGCCATCGGTTCGGAAAAGACAATGCCCTTTGCTTTTTCATAGGCTTCCGGGGCGAGGCCCTCGGCATCATAGCGGCAGAGGTAGCGGACATGGGTCAGGCTTTTGATCTCCAGCAGGTCGTGCAGACTGGAAAACAGACTGCGCGCTTCTACGTCGAAGCCGGGTTTTTTCTCGGAATAACAACGATTGACGCTCATTTTATCGTGTCCTCTCTTTTTGTTGTAGCAAGATAGTTTTATTCTACCTGTTTTCCATCAATAAATCAATCGGTGAGGGCAACAAAATCCGAGCGGTTTCCGGGGGTTCTCTGCATACTGCCCGTATGGCGGGACGGACAAATGCTTATGCTGCGCGCTGAAGCGGGATTTCCACGCCGTCATAGATGATGGCCACAATATCTTCTATAGGGATGATACGGTCGAATATCCAGCTCTTCTGAGTGGAGATGGTTTGGGTTTTCATGACCGGACCGGCATCAATACAGCTGTTTGCAAGCCGGTTGTCTGTGCCATCCCAAATCGTGCCGTCCCTGAGCTTGAGCTGGAAGCTGGTGGAATAGGGTTCGGTCAACTCGTCGGTCTGGAAAGACCAGACCACATCGAGCATGCAACCGAGCGGGGAGAGGTAGATGCCGTTGATTTCTGTGCGGATGCCGTCTTTTTCTGTGACTTGGCCTGCGGCATAACAAACAGTTGTGTCCTCGTAAACCAACGGGATTTCCAAATCGGTTTCGCTGGAAAAAACATACGTGGTATCATACTTCGCTTCATCGCCATACAGGGCGAAATCAGGATTAGGCGTTTCATAAAATACGTCAAAGGATTGATACACAAGTGTCTGGCCTGCCATGGGGATGCGCTGTCTGGTGTCGTTGTCGTATGCGTAGCTGACAGACGCAAATTGAAGTGTTCCGTCGGACGGGTCATCGTCCAGCGCAAAAACAGAGCCAACCGCAAAAGCATCCGGAGCTTCTTTAAGGGAATAGTTGTTATAGCACAGCCAGTCGACAATATCCGCGTCCGTGGTCAGCGGCTGTCCGTCGTCCCGATTGAGGGTGTAGACCAGCAGGACATTGTAGCGGTCGCCCAGTGCGGCTTCGACGGTGAATGTCATACCGTCTTTGCGGATGGTGTTTTCCACCGGCTGCACCATCGGTTCGGCCAGAGTGGGGTCGGATGAAGGATAAAGTGCGTTCAGCCAGTTGTTTTTGACAGCAAGCGCGGTCGTGCTGCATAATACTGCTGCTGCGACTACGGCGCACAGAACGCGGCACGGGGGCGGCTGACAGCGCGGCTGTGCCGCTTTGCGCCGGATGCCGCGCAGTATCCGCGCCTTTTGCTCCTCGGTCGGATTAAGCCTGTCCGTATGTATTTGCTTCATTATAATGATCCCCTCCTAACGCTTGTTTCAGCATATTGCGGCCGCGCTGCAGCCGCGTGCGCACCGTGCTTTCCCGGCAGCCCAGCAGCGCCGCCACGTCCTTTGCTGGATCGCCCTCCCAATAATACAGGTACAGGGTCACACGGTATTTTTCCGGCAGGGCAAACAGCGCGTCCAGCAGACCGGCCGCGTCATCGTTCACCGCCGGGGCGGCAGGCTCGGGCAGCTCGTCCAGCCCGACCCGCTGCCGCCGCCACCAGCAGCGCAGTTGATCGCGGCAGATGTTTTTGGCCGTCAGCAGCAGCCAGGCCGTTTCGTGCGCGGTGTTTTGAAATACAGGCTGCTTTTGCAGGTATTTGACAAAGGCAGACTGCGTCGCGTCTTCTGCATCTGCACGGCTGCGCAGATAGACATAGCAAAGCCGATACACAGCGTCAACATTACGGGCATACACAGCAGCCAGCCCATCCATGTTTTCGGGCATTCTGTGTCACCTCCTATAAGGGAAACGATTCAAAAGGGAGGGGCGTCCCATCAAACAGATATTTTTGTAATGGCGGTGCAATCATAGCACGCCTTTGGCGCCTTGTCCAGAAAGGGATTGAAAAAACGTGCGGATGCGGTATAATAAAGGCAAAAGGGGGGACGGCTGTGGCACCGTCCCCGGTATTCCAAAAAGCGGGCGGCGGCATACAGCCGCTCGGAACGCCGCTTACCATCACAATATGCCGTGCGCGGCTGCGCGGTTACAGGAGGAAACAATATGGAAATCAAGCTGTCTCCGTCTATTCTTTCGGCGGACTTTGCCAATTTAGAGCGCGATATCAAAATCGCAACCGATGCGGGCGCGGAATATGTGCATGTGGACGTGATGGACGGACACTTTGTACCCAACATCACCATCGGTGCGCCGGTGGTCAAAGCGCTGCGTAAGGCGACCGACAAGGTGCTGGATGTACATTTGATGATCACTGATCCGGATCAGTATCTGGACGATTTCATCAAGGCCGGTTCGGATATCATTACGGTGCACTATGAGTCCAACGGCGATACGCTGGAGCAGCTCAAAAAAATCCGCGCGGCGGGCGTCAAAGCGGCGTGCGTCATTAAGCCCAAAACGCCGGCAGAGGCATTGTTCCCGCTGCTGCCGTACTGCGATATGGTGCTGATCATGACGGTGGAGCCGGGCTTCGGCGGTCAGGGCTTTATTCCGGAGTGTATGGACAAGATCCGCGCGGTGCGTGCGGAGATCCAGAAGCACGGTTATCAGTGTGAGCTGGAAATCGACGGCGGTGCTAAGCTGAACAACACGGCGGACATTGTTGCGGCGGGTGCGGATGTTATCGTTGCAGGTTCAGCTGTGTTCGGCGGCGATATTGCAGCTAACGTAAAGGGCTTCCGCGAAGTATTTGCAGAAGGTGCGGCCAGAGCCGAGTGGAGCAAGTGAGAACAGGCCAAAACTGTGCTTTTCGTGCGCGTTGACAGTTTGAACCGGACGGCGGCTGCCGTCCGGTTGAGACTGTCGAAAAACTTTGTTTTTCCGACAATCTGTGTTTGGACAAGGCCAAACACGGACGAGAAAAAGTTCCTGGGCGCAAACTTTTTCTCTCTCAAAGTATAAAAGCTGAGGTACACGCCCTCAGCTTTTATGCATTTGCGCTGCAAATGCTGTTTTACGCGCGCTGTCGCGCGTATGGTGGGAGCCCCATTGACAGAATACTTTTCGATAAGCGGAACCGGACGGCGGCAGCGGTGAACCGTGTTGACAGGGCGTGCACGGCTATGCTATACTGCAATTATTAAAGGTGCGTTAATAAGTGGGGCGGAGGGATGATCGGATGGCGGATGCAACAGGGCTGCGCCGTATCAACATCGAACTGGTGCGCAGGGCTGTGCGCTGGGGCGGTGAGATGAGCAAAAATGATCTGGTGCGCGCGACCGGGCTGAGCTTCCCGACGGTCAGCCGCACGGTGGATGAGCTGGTGCAGCATGGTGAGCTGCGTGAGATCGAGCCGGCCGCTTCGACGGGGGGACGGTGTGCCAAGCGTTATATGCGCGATCCGCGCTTCCGCGTAATGCTGTGTGCGCGCTTGGAAGGGCGGCAGTTGTCGTATGAAGTGCGGGATTTAGCCGGAGAAGTATTGGAGCAGACCGTCCTGCCGCAGGAAGATACGGTTCTGCAAGCGCTGGACAGGATGGCAGCACAGGTGCGGGAGACCTATTCGCATCTGGGCGGTGCGGCGCTTGGCGTGGATTGTCCGCTGCAAGGCGGCGTGGCGGGAGAATGTGAATGTTATCCGGAGCTGGCGGGGGTCAGCCTGTCGGAGCGGCTCAGCCGGGCAGCGGGTGTGTCTGCGACCGCGGTGCGAGATGTACATTTGGCCTCTACTGGCTACTGTGTCCGGGAAAATGGCTGGGACGGTGTGACCGTGTGCATTTATCTGGGATCGTCCGGCATGCGTGCAAGTACGTCGGTGGGCGGCAAGGCGTTCGAAGGGGCGTCAGCCTTTGCGGGCGAACTGCATTATCTGCCCATTAAGAACAATCTGGAGTACGTGCGGACGAATTTTCAGGGGGCGGATATGACTGCGTATTATATGCAGATTATCCGGGCGTATGCGGCGCTGGTCAACCCGGCGCGGGTCATTTTGTATGATAATCCGCTGCTGTCGGGCAAGGTGGAGCGCATTCGCCGGGCCTGTGCGCAGACATTGCCGGAGCGGGCAGTGCCGGAGATCATTTTGTCACAGGAATTTGCGCAGGATTACAGTGCCGGGCTGTTTCGGCTGGCATACGAACAAACCGAGGAGGGATTGCATGAATTGCTTTATTTTTGATGTGGACGGTACCTTGATAGACTCGTCCGGCGTTTATTTGCCTGCTTTGGCGCAGATTTTGGAGGAAGGCGGCTATCCATATACACAGGAGATGCTGAAAAAAGCCTTTGGCATGACCGGGCGGCAGGGATTGGCATATTTCGGCGTGCCGGAAGAACAGCGGGATGCGGTGCTGCGCCGGTGGGAGAATATGGCGTATGCGAATTTGCACAATGTGACGATTTACGACGGCATTCTGGATACGCTGCGCGCATTGCGTGCAGCAGGCTGCAAGCTGGGTGTGGTTACCTCGCGCACCCGTGCGCAGTTTGCGGATGGGGTCAAGCCGCTTGGCTTACAGGAATATTTCGATACCATTGTGTGTTCGGACGATGTGGCACATCCCAAGCCGGCGCCGGATGAAGCGCTGGAATGCCTGCGGCGGCTGGATTGCGTACCGGAACAGGCGGTTTATATCGGGGACAGCGCATTTGATATGGACTGTGCCCGCTCGGCGGGGATTATGAGCGTACTTGCGCTTTGGGGCGGGCATGTGCCGGAAGGCCTGCCAGTTGACCGCTGTGTTTCGTATCCATCCGAACTGCTGCATCTGTAATAAAACCGCCCTGCATCATAATGATGCAGGGCGGTTTTGACAGTTATGCAAATTTGACAGCCGTGCCGTAAGCCATGACCTCGGCTGCGCCGGGTGCGATTTCAGAAGCCGTGTAGCGAATGGCAATGATGGCGTCCGCACCTGCCTGTACAGCAGCGGAAATCATGCGGTCGGTTGCGGTTTGACGGGCCTCATCCATCAGCTCGGTATAGGAGTCCATTTCTCCGCCGACCAGATTTTTCAGGCTGTTCATAATGTCGTGTCCGACGTTTTTGCACTGTACTGTGCTGCCGCGAACCAGTCCCAGTACGGTGTAGGACGTGCCCGGCAATGTTTCGGTGGTGGAAAGCAGCATAGAAGTCTCCTTACGGTTCAGGTGGCAGTGGGCTGCGCTGTTTCGTGCGTCGGTTCGGCGCAGGCGGTGAGTTGGGACTCAAGCCAGCGGGAAATATCCGCGAAAGCGTCCAGCCGCCCAAGCTCGTTCAGCACCTCGTGCCGGGCATCCTTGTAGAAAATGACCTCGATGTTTTTCACGCCTGCACCGCGATACAAGTTGACTACGCGGCGCACCCCTTCGCCATAGCGGCCGACGGGATCCTTGTCGCCGGCAAGGAACAGCAGCGGCAAATCGTGCGGCGTGCGGCGGAAGGTCTGCACGGCATTGGCCTTAATCAGCAGGGTGTACAGGTCGCGGAAACCGGTAGCGGTGAAGATGAAATTGCATTTTTCATCCGACTGGTAAAGTGATACGACATCCTCGTCCCGGCTGAGCCAGTCAAACACCGTGTGCGGTTGTTTGATGCGGCGGTTATAGCCGCGGAAAGTCAGGCTGGACAGCAGACCGCTGCGGTAGGTCATTCCACGGGAACGGGCGATCGAATCCGCCAGCCGCACCGCACTGGCGGCGGCTGCATTCGGCCCTGCGGTACCGATCAGGATGCAGCCGGCAAGCCGGTTGCCGTAATCGGTCAGGCACAGGCGGGCAATCAGTGAACCCATCGAGTGGCCGAGCAAAAAATACGGCAGGTCGGGGTAGCGGCGCTGCATCCGCTCGGTGAGCTGCTCGACATCTTCCACAAGATATTTCCATCCGTCGCGTGTGCTGAAAAAGCCGAGTTCGGAGGGACGAGCCACGGAGGCCCCGTGACCGATATGGTCGTTTCCGCACACGATAAAGCCAAGACCGCATAGATATTTGGCAAACGCAGTATAGCGCGAAAAATATTCACACATGCCGTGCGCCAACTGTATAATACCACGGATTTCAACTTCTTCGGGTACAAGAATATAATAGGTCACATTGGATACACCGTTGGCGCTTTTATAAATATTTTGCGTACACTTGATATTCATAAGCACACATCCGTTCGGTGAGCATTGTCTTATTGCTAATATCATACCACAAAATACAGGGGAGGTGCACGGCTTTTTGAACAAAGTTAACAAAGCGTTTATAAATTCACTGCCTTGCCCTGTTGGGCAGCAGGTGATATAATAGAAAAAACAAAGAACGGAGTGATTGTTTTATGCCATATATTGCAGTAAATACGTCGAAAAAACTATCTGATGAGCAAAAAGACACCCTGAAGGCCGCTCTGGGAGAGCGCATTGCCGTGATCCCGGGCAAGAGTGAGGCGCGGCTGATGGTGGATATTGCGGACGGGCATACCATGTATATGGCCGGGGAAAAGCGGGAACTGGCATTTTTGGATGTCCGCTGTTTTGGCGCGACGGAGTTTGCAAACAAAAAAGCATTTACCGAAGCGGCATTTCAGGCCGTGCAGCAGACGACCGGACTGCCGGAGAACGCGATTTATCTGACTTATAGTGAATTTGCCAACTGGGGGACCGGCGGCAGCATGAAGTGATGCCTGTTCCGGGATTGGCTGATATGGGAACAGCGTCAGCTTGTCGAAAAAAGCATCTTACCGACGAGTATCCACTATACGCGCGGCAGCGCATCTGAAACAGCATTTGCATCGCAAATACACAAAAGCTGAGGGCGTGTACCTCAGCTTTTGTTTTTCTCGTCTGTGTTTGGCGCAGTCCAACCTCAGATTGTCGGAAAACGCAGCTTTTCGATAGCCTCACGCTGTCCCGGCTGTTTCAGGACAGGATGTTTTGCAGCAGAATTTGCAGAATGTCCATAATCGCAGCGTTGACAGAGAAAACGATCTGCCGTATCATATGGTTAACAAGTGAACTGTTAGGGCGGGGGAGGTGCCGAAGTGCCTGATTGGGAAGAAGCGTTTTTGCATGAAGCAGTGATGGTGGAAAAACTGTACAGAAGCTGCTTCCGCTGTGCGGTGGAAGACTGCCGGCTGACGCCGAACGAAATTGCAGTGCTGCTGTTCCTCGGCCGCAATGCACCCGGGCGGGATACGGCGACCGATATCGCGCAGAGCTGCGGAATCTCCAAGGCGCTGGTTGCACGCAGCGTAAGCGGCCTGCACCGCCGTGGTTTTTTTGGACTGCGAACGGGATCGGGACGACCGCAGGATGGTTCATTTGCGTCTGCGCGGGGAAGGCCGCGCGGTAGCAGAGCGGCTGGTACAGAACGGCCGCCGTATTGCGGTGGAGCTGCATCGGGGGATCCGCCCGGAGGAATTGCAGCTTGTGCGGCAAATCATGCAAAAAATGCAGGGAAACTTGGATGCCCTGCTCGAACAACTGGAAGGTTAGGTGAATTATATGGTGGAACCGGGTAAAAAACCCAAAACACCGAGAAAACCGCTGATATTTTATTATGTGGTTACGTTATTGGTGCTGATGCTGCTCAACTGGCTGCTGGTGCCGATGCTGGCGCAGCGGCGGGTGGTCGAGGTCGGCTATGATGAGTTTCTTTCCATGGTGGATGCAGGTCAGGTCGAAACCATTGCGTATGAAAAAACAGATGATCAGATCTTGTTTGAAAGCAAGGAGCAGGATGGGAAAAAGCAGATCTACAAAACCGGGATTTTTCCGGATCAGGGGTTGGTCGAACGGCTGATCGGCGCGAAGGTAAAGTTTGCCGCCGAAATCCCGACCCGGACTTCGCCGCTGCTTAGCCTGTTGGTTGGCTATGCGATTCCGATTATTCTCATTATTGCATTTGGTCAGTGGATGAGCAGACGCATGATGAAAAACATGGGCGGCAACGTGATGAATTTCGGCAAATCGAATGCCAAAATCTACGCGGAAACCGAAACCGGTAAAACCTTTGCCGATGTGGCCGGGCAGGATGAAGCGAAGGAGGCGCTGACGGAGATCGTTGATTTCCTGCATAACCCGGGAAAATATGCTGCGATCGGCGCCAAGCTGCCCAAGGGGGCGCTGTTGGTCGGCCCGCCGGGCACCGGCAAAACACTGCTGGCCAAAGCGGTGGCGGGCGAGGCGCACGTGCCGTTTTTCTCGATCTCGGGATCGGAGTTTGTGGAGATGTTCGTCGGCATGGGTGCTGCTAAGGTGCGCGATCTGTTCAAGCAGGCGGGAGAAAAGGCGCCCTGCATCGTGTTTATCGATGAGATCGATACCATCGGCAAAAAACGTGACGGCGCAGGAATGGGCGGCAACGATGAGCGGGAACAGACGCTCAATCAGCTGCTGACCGAGATGGACGGGTTTGACGGTACCAAGGGCGTTGTCATTCTGGCGGCGACCAACCGGCCGGAATCGCTCGACCCGGCGCTGCTGCGTCCGGGCCGGTTTGACCGCCGGATCCCGGTGGAGCTGCCCGATCTGAAGGGGCGCAGTGCGATCCTGCGGGTGCACGCGAAGGATGTGCATATGGCGGGACCGATCGATTTTAATGCAGTAGCCCGTGCCACTTCGGGCGCGTCCGGCGCAGATCTTGCCAATATTATCAACGAGGCGGCGCTGCGCGCGGTTCGCTTGGGGCGGAACACCGTAACACAGGCGGATCTGGAGGAAAGCGTGGAAACAGTGATTGCCGGTGCACAGCGCAAAAATGCGGTGCTGAACCCCAAGGAAAAGGAGATCGTTGCCTATCACGAGATCGGCCACGCGTTGGTTGCGGCGCGGCAGACGGATTCCGCGCCAGTCACGAAAATCACGATCGTGCCGCGTACTTCGGGCGCACTCGGCTATACGATGCAGGTGGATGAGGGTGAACACTATCTGATGAGCCGGGAAGAACTGCTGAACAAGGTGGCTACGCTGACCGGCGGCCGGGCGGCGGAGGAATTGATCTTTGGTTCGGTCACGACCGGTGCTTCCAATGATATCGAACAGGCGACTAAGATGACCCGTGCTATGATCACGCGCTACGGCATGAGCCGTAAATTCGACATGGTGGCACTGGAAGCGGTGACCAATCAGTATCTGGCGGGGGATACCTCGCTGGTCTGCTCGGCGGAGACGGCGGCGGAGATCGACCGTGAGGTGGTAGAGACGGTCAAGCAGGCGCACGAAAAGGCGATCGGTATTTTGCAGGAGAACAGGGAAGCGCTGCACCGCTTGGCGCATTATCTGCTCGAACGGGAAACGATCACCGGAGAAGAGTTTATGGCATTGCTGGAAAAAACGCAGGCCTGAGCGCAGAGAAAAGGGGAAGTGAGGTTATGAAAAACAAGCCCGGAAGTGTAGTCTGGATCTTGGTCGGGGTGTTTCTGCTGGTCATGGGATTATACTTTTTGATCAACCCGAAAGCGACGCTGACTTCAATCGCATGGCTGTTCGGATTGACGATGCTGGTATCCGGCATTGCGGATCTGGTGTTGTATGCGGCGCGGCAGTGGGCGTATGGCGCGTCTGTCTGGTTTTATGCGGATGGGATCATCGATGTGCTGATCGGTATTGCGTTTCTGTGCAATGATTGGCTGGCGGCAGAACTGCTGCCCTATATTCTGGCTGTCTGGGCGGTGATTTCGGGCATTACTAAGGTCATGGGTGCGGTGCTGTACCGCCGGCAGGGGATGCCGTTTTGGGGGGCGCAGGCAGTGGCTGGCGCGGCAGTGCTGTTTTTTGGGGTCGCAACGCTGTTCCGGCCGATGATCGCCGTGGTAGCGGTGTCCTTCGTGGTAGCGGTGGTGCTGATCATTCAGGGTCTGATGGCACTGATGCGTGGTTTGTTTGTTTCTGCGCCGCGGCGGTAGGCAGCGGTCTGCGGTGGGGCGCCGCGGGCGTGAAAACGTAAAGAGACTTTTTTGCAGACGAAGTCTGCTGAAAAGTATCTTGTCGATGAATGTCAGTAATACGCGCGGCTGCGCGCATCAAACACATTTGCTTTGCAACTGCATAAAAGTTGGGGCGTATGTGATATGATCCTCCTAAAGTAGACCATGGAAAAAACCAAAATCTACTTTAGGAGGATTTTTTATGGGCAAAATAAAATTCACTCCAGAGAAGAAAATAGAAATCATAGAAGCGTATAAGTCGGGTAAGGTTGCCTATTCTCAATTACAAGATGTTTATGGAATGAATCGTGACGAGATATATAGATGGATATCCAAGTACGAAGCGAACGGTATTGAAGCCTTTGTAAGTGGAAACAG
>NZ_JNJN01000016.1 GCF_000701665.1 Agathobaculum desmolans ATCC 43058
ATGGTGGATCCGAAGCATACCGGGAAGTCGGCTGTTATGGCCCGTTGGTCAAGCGGTTAAGACGGCGGCCTCTCACGCCGCAAACGGGGGTTCGATTCCCCCACGGGTCACCAAAAAAGGTTGACAGACGGTGGAAGGTATGATATAACAGAAGAGCGGCACAGA
The DNA here is from genome assembly GCF_000701665.1 of Agathobaculum desmolans ATCC 43058. Taxonomy (GTDB): domain Bacteria; phylum Bacillota; class Clostridia; order Oscillospirales; family Butyricicoccaceae; genus Agathobaculum; species Agathobaculum desmolans. Next base: position 166 of record NZ_JNJN01000016.1, read on the forward strand.
GATGTGCAGTTCAGATAGTGCGTGTTAATGGTGACGAGGGTACACCTGTTCCCATCCCGAACACAGTAGTTAAGCTCGTTTACGGTGACAATACTTGGCTGGCGACGGCCCGGGAAGATAACGCAGCGCGCACACGGACGGCAGCAACTTCGGTTGCTGCCGTTTTTCATTTTTAGCAGGCGCAGTTCTTGTATGGAGGACTGCGCCTGCTGCATGTTCGGGGGAGGTAAAAGGGTTTGAACCGTATCCGGCCCGCCCAAGCCGGCTTTTTTTACAGAGTGGTGCAGCACTATATCTTGTGGTATCGGAAATGGTCGTCCGAGATGGGATAGTCGGCCAATCCTGCACAAGTTGCACACAGGGTTTTGCACATTGGCGGGTTGTCCACAGGGCATTGTCCCCAGTGTCCACATGCTCATTCAGTGAAAATTCAGTGAAAGCACCAAGAAAAAACACTGCTTTTCTGCGCATTGACCAAATCGCTCCGCGCCCCTTGACATTGCTCGCTTATGGCAGTAAAATAAAGAACATAGGCACAATATATGGTGCGGTTTTGCAGAGCAACTACGAAATTTAGTGACTGTGTGATACAGTAATCAATCGATAAGGAGCGTACAGCGGGTTATGATTCAGCAGATTATCAAGCGGGATGGGCGTCATGCCCCCTTTGAGATCGAAAAGATCGCAGCGGCGATCTTTGGTGCGGCGCAGGCTTCCGGCGGTCAGGATTATGAGATGGCGCGCAGTCTGGCGGAGCAGGTTGAAAAGGTGCTTGAGCAGTCTGCCGGAGATCAGATTCCAACGGTGGAGCAGATACAAGATACAGTGGAGAAGGTGCTGATCGAAAGCGGTCATGCACGTACGGCAAAAAAGTATATTCTGTATCGCAATGAACGTACGCGTGTGCGCGAGATGAACACGCGGCTGATGAAGGTGTATGAAGATCTGACTTTCCAGTCTTCGCTCGAAAACGACGTAAAGCGTGAAAATGCCAACATCGACGGCGATACGGCAATGGGTACCATGCTCAAATATGGATCGGAAGGCGCCAAGCAGTTTTATGAAATGTTTATCCTCGACCCGGCGCATGCGAAGGCTCACAGAGACGGTGATATCCATATTCATGATTTGGATTTTCTGACGCTGACAACGACTTGCTGTCAGATCGATCTGCTCAAACTGTTTGATGGCGGTTTTTCGACTGGGCACGGTTTTTTACGTGAGCCGAATGATATCCGCTCGTATGCAGCACTGGCCTGTATTGCGATACAGTCCAATCAGAACGATCAGCACGGCGGTCAGTCGGTGCCGAACTTTGATTTTTCAATGGCGCCCGGCATTCAGAAGACTTTCCGCAAGCTGTTCCGTGATAATCTGGCTAAGGCACTGGAGGTATTCGGTGCGGACGAGAATAATGAGGTCGATGCACGGGCGCTGACCGAACAGGTGGAGCGCCGGACCGGTAAATGGGCTTGCCTCGCCGGCGGAAACGGTTATGATGAAGCAATGGGTGAGGCGCTGGCCGAGACAATGGATGCGGATACAGTGCAGCGCTGCCTGCGTTTTGCCCGCAAGTATGCGGATAAAGAGACACGCAAGGCGACTTATCAGGCGATGGAAGCACTGGTACATAATCTGAACACCATGCATTCGCGCGCAGGTGCGCAGATCCCGTTTTCTTCGCTTAATTACGGCACGGATGTATCAGCAGAGGGACGTTTGGTGACCGAACAGCTCCTGCTTGCCACAGAAGCCGGTTTGGGCAATGGAGAGACACCGATTTTCCCGATCCACATCTTCAAGGTGAAGGAAGGGGTCAATTATAACGCTGGTGATCCCAACTATGATTTGTTTAAGCTGGCGTGCCGCGTTTCGGCCAAGCGCATGTTCCCGAATTTCTCTTTCTTGGATGCGCCGTTCAATAAGCAGTATTACAAGCCGGGTCATCCGGAAACCGAAGCGGCTTATATGGGATGCCGTACCCGCGTGATCGGCAACCGCTATGATCCGGCACGGGAGATCGTAAACGGCCGCGGCAACTTGTCGTTTACCTCGGTCAACCTGCCGCGGATCGCAATCCGCAGTCATGGTGATATTGACTGGTTCTTTGAAGATCTGGATCGTAAGATCGATTTGATTATTGAGCAGCTGCTCGAGCGTTTCCGGATCCAGTCGGGGAAAAAGGTGCGCAATTATCCCTTCCTGATGGGAGAGGGCGTGTGGCTGGATTCCGAAAAACTGGGACCGGATGATACCGTCGGTGAGGTGCTCAAGCACGGCACGCTGACCATGGGCTTCATCGGCTTGGCGGAAACGCTGAAAGCATTGATCGGCAAGCATCACGGGGAAAGCGACGAGGCGCAGAATCTCGGACTTGAGATCGTCAGCCACATGCGGCAGCGGATGGATCAGGCGGGCGAAAAATACGGCCTGAACTTCTCGCTGATCGCAACGCCGGCAGAGGGTCTGTCCGGCCGCTTCGTTAAGCTTGACCGGGCGCGTTACGGATTGATTGAAGGCGTGACCGACCGTGATTATTATACCAACTCATTCCATGTGCCGGTATATTATTCAATCGGCGCATTCGATAAGATCATGCGCGAGGCACCTTACCATGAGCTGACCAATGGCGGCCATATCAGCTATATCGAGCTGGATGGTGACCCGACGCAGAATCTGGAGGCATTTGAGGCGGTTGTGCGTGCGATGAAGGAAGCCGGCATCGGCTATGGCGCGATCAACCATCCGATCGACCGTGATCCGGTCTGTGGCTATACCGGCATCATCGGTGATACCTGTCCGCGCTGCGGCCGGCATGAAGGGGAGGGCGTACCGCTTTCCAAATTGCACAAGCTCGGCCTGTACAAGCATTTGAACAGTACGACGATCGGCTACCACGGCGATCCCGCCGAGGAGGCAGACCGTCAGCCCAATACATTGCAGATCGTTAAGGATTAAAGAAAGGAAGCGTACTACGATGGAAGAAAAGGTAATGCAGGAGCAGTTGATTGGAGAAGGCGTCGGCTTTGAGCGGATCCGCCGTATTACGGGCTATCTGGTTGGCACGCTGGATCGTTTCAATAATGCCAAGCGCGCGGAGGAGCATGACCGCGTGAAGCACAATGTGTCCTGCTGTTCGTTCGAAGAGGAGCATACTGCGTAATGGAGGGCGTGATACGCATTGCGGGTACAGTCGGGGAGTCCATCGTGGACGGCCCCGGCTTCCGCTATACGGTGTTTACACAAGGATGTCCCCACCACTGTCCCGGATGCCATAACCCCCAGACGCATGATTTCGCAGGCGGCAGGGAAGTGGAACTGGATGTCTTGCTGCGCGATATCTGCCGCAATCCACTGGTCAGCGGCGTGACCTTTTCCGGTGGTGAGCCATTTTGTCAGCCGGAGCCGCTGTATGCGCTGGCAGTGGAGCTGAAGAAGAAAGGCAAGCATCTGATGGCTTACTCCGGTTACACCTTTGAGCAGCTGATGGTGTTGGAGAACCCGGCGGTGCGCCGGTTGTTGGAGCAGTTGGATCTGCTGGTGGATGGGCCGTATCTGGAGGCGGAGCGCAATCTGGAGCTGCGCTTTCGCGGCAGCAGCAACCAGCGCGTGCTGGATGTGCCTCAATCGCTGTTGGCGAATGCTCCGGTGTGGGACGAACGATACCGGTAAAGCGAATATTCCTCCCGCGGATATGAGCTGATTTGTTTTGCAGGGCTTATATCAAAACAGTGATAAAACCACTTGCAAGAATACGGAGGTCAGGATGGCGTTTGATTTTAAGAAAGCGTACCGGGAGTTATATCAGCCGAAACCGGAACCGGGGATCGTCACAGTGCCGAAGGCCAATTATATCGCAGTACGCGGCAAAGGCGATCCGAATGAAGCGGGCGGCGCATACCAGCAGGCAATCAGTGTGCTGTATGCGGTTGCCTACACTTTGAAAATGAGCTACAGGAATAGCTATGCCATGCAGGGTTTTTTTGAATATGTCGTTCCGCCGCTGGAAGGGTTTTGGAATCAAGCGCATATGGAGGAGGGCATAGATTATGCCAATAAGGCATCCTTTTGCTGGGTCTCCGTCCTTCGGCTTCCGGATTTTGTGATGAAAAAGGATTTTGACTGGGCGGTGGAAACGGCGGCAAAAAAGAAAAAGCTGGACTGCTCTGCCGCTGAATATCTGACCATTGATGAGGGTTTATGCGTTCAAATGATGCATTTAGGCCCATTTGATGATGAACCGGCAACGGTCGCACGCATGGATGCATATGTAGCGCAAAATGGCTATGTAAATGATATGGGCGCGGACAGATGGCACCATGAGATTTACCTGTCTGATGTAAAGAAGGTCGCGCCGGAAAAGTATAAAACCATTATCAGACATCCCATACGGAAAGCTTGATATAACCATAGTCTGGAGGACTCCGTGGGTATGGATGGCGAATGTCAGGCCGCACGACTGCGAGCTGCCGCTTCCGTGAAGAGAAAAGAAGCCGGTCTATGATCGAGAGATCATAGACCGGCTGTATTGTATTCGAGTCCTGCCCGGAAGGGGCGGGACATTTTATTTTGACGGCTGTTCCGCAGCAGCGGGGGCGGTGTCTGCCGCAGGGGAGACCGCAGCTTTTTTGGGTTCGGGTTTATCGATCGCACAGATGATATGGGGGATCTGCTTGTCCTGATAGGCTTTATTGAGCTGTCCGACCGGTTTCATCTCGCACTTGGCGGCAACGCGCAGGGAGGCCAGATTGTTCGGCCGGATGGATGCGATCACACGCCGGGTATCCAGTTTATCAAAGGCATATCGGATGCTGGCCTGTGCACATTCTGTGCCATAGCCCTGATTCCACAAATCGCGGCGTACGATGTAGCCCAGTCCGATGGCGGTTTCATCAGCATAGAGACATTCCACCAACGGACCGGCCAGTGCGACCAGCTCGCCGGTTTCGCGGCTCAGTGCAGCGAAATAGCCGCAGTGATCCTCGTGATAGCGGCGCAGCATATCCGCGATCCAGTCGATTACTTCTTCGTGGGAAAAACCGTGCTCCCATGCATACATGGTTTCGGCATCCTGCAGGATAGGGGCGATGAGTGAAAAATCATCTGCCCGCAGGCGGCGGAAACGAAGACGCTCGGATTCCATTTCAAACAGCTGAAGATTTTCTTCCATTTTTATATTCTCCTTTCCTGCTGCGGCTAAGACCGCAAACAAATCTGTCCGGTCGTGAGAACCGGGCAGGAACGCCGGGGCGTTCCGAATGATTTCCTGTATGCCGCATCGGATGCGCGGAAATATGCTGTGCCGTGCGGAAACAGGGAGATAAGCAAAGCGGCAGTGCGGCTGACAGCCGCACCGGGGGCTGCCGAAAAAGATTATTTTTTCAACAGCCTACGTTTGGACTTTACCAAACAAGGATGGGAAAAGTTTTCATACGCAAACTTTTTCTCTCTCAAAGTATGAAAAGTCAGGCACATGTCCTGACTTTTCATGCAGTTGTGATGCAAATACTGCAATATCCGCTTCTGAGAATGCGTGGTATAGGGATTACTTGGTGCCGAAGATCCGGTCGCCGGCATCGCCCAGACCGGGTACGATGTAGCCGTGATCGTTGAGCTTTGCGTCGATTGCAGCAACAAAGATATCAACATCCGGATGCGCCTTCTGCACGGCGGCAACACCTTCCGGGGCGGCAATCAGGTTCATCAGCTTGATGTGCTTGACGCCGCGGCGCTTGAGGCCGTCGATTGCGGCAACAGCCGAACCGCCGGTTGCCAGCATGGGGTCAAGCAGCAGTACATCGCGGTCCTGAATGTCGTTAGGCAGCTTGCAGTAGTATTCGATCGGCTGCAGGGTTTCCGGGTTGCGATACAGACCGATGTGGCCGATCTTGGCTGCGGGAATCATTTCCAGCATGCCGTCCACCATGCCGAGACCGGCACGGAGAATGGGGACAAGTGCGATCTTTTTGCCCGAAATCACCTGCACACGTGCTTCGGAAACCGGCGTTTCGATCGTGATCTCTTTCAGCGGCAGGTCGCGTGTGGCTTCGTAGCACATCAGCATGGCGATCTCACGGGTCGCCTCGCGGAATTCCTTTACACCGGTGGTTTTATCACGCATCAGGCTGAGCTTATGCTTGATCAGCGGATGATCCATTTCATGAACGGTAGCCATAGTCATAATCTCCTTTATATCTGGTTGGATTGCTGCTGCCCGGAAAGCCGTTTGAGACGCTCGCGCTCGGCCTGCGGACGTCGCAGGTAAAATGCATCAAGCATCTGCGGGGAACAGGCTTGTCCTCCTTGCAGCAGCGGGAGCGCAGCGGCTGCAACACCGTAGCCGCCGGCAAAACGAAGCTCGGGCGGTGCGGGCCGCAGGCTGGGGCAACTCTCTTTAAGAGTATTATAACATAGATCTGCACCGTCTCCAACCAGAAAATACGGAGTGCCGCCGATTTCTTCCCCCAGCTCGGTCAGCTTAAGTGCGCGGTCCGCGCACAGGCGGCGGGGCGTCAGATCTTCTACTGCGAATAAAGCGTTGTAAACCTGACCGGCACGGGCATCCATTACGCAGCAAAGGGCAGCACCCAGTGCGCGGGCGTTCCACGCCATGGCTTCCAGTGTAGAAACACCGATGCAGGGCTTATCTGTGCCGAGAGCAAGCCCTTTTACGGTTGCAACGCCGATCCGCACGCCGGTGAATGAGCCGGGGCCGTGCGCCACCGCAAATGCATCTATGCTGCTGAGCGGTACGCCGCAGCCGGCAAGAAGGTTTTCTGCGAGCGGCAGCAGGGTGCGTGAGTGGGTCAGCCCGCAGTTTTGAAAGGATTGTGCGATTAAGATATCATCCTCAGTCAGCGCAACAGAAGCGGAGACGGAGGAGGATTCAAAGGCAAGGATCTTCATGGGTGCACCTCCTGGATGGTGAGGGTGCGGTCGTTTTCCGCAGCACCGTATGCTATGTGCACAGTGGTGTACTGTTCCGGCAAAAGACCGGCGGCGTTTTCGCTCCATTCGATCAGTACGATGCAGCTTCCGTTCAGGTATTCGTCAAAGCCGATCTCAAACAGGGCGTTGCTGTCCAGAATGCGGTATAAATCAAAGTGTACCACGCGGCCGGCAGGTGTATCGTATTCATTGGCGATGGCAAATGTCGGGCTGGTCACGCGGCCGGTATAGCCAAGCCCGTGCAAAACACCGCGGGTAAACGCGGTTTTTCCTGCGCCGAGATCGCCTGAAAAGGCGATCACATCGCCGGGATGGAGCGAGCGGGCAAATTGGGCGCCAAGCGCTTCGGTCTCCTCCGGGGAATGGGTGATATAATTCATGGGAACCCCTTTTCTTATCTGTTCGATTACCCGTCTATCATATCACGGCGGGGCAAAAATGGCAAGACGGGGAAAAAGCCGGCGAGCGTCGGTTTGGGGATAAATATTCCGGCGGCAAGCTGTTTTGGCACAAAAGGTGACAAAACGGTGACTGCTGCAGGATGGGATTGCCAAGCGGGGCAGCGGCTGTTATACTGGTTTCAAAGAGCAGGAGAGGGGATGGAACAAATGAAAAAACAGATTCGGCGGGCGCTTGGGGCGCTGCTTCTGTGTGCGATGACCTTGCCGTGCGCAGGTGCAGTCAACTGGGGATTGTGGTACGGCAACGGCGTCAACCAGCCGCCGAGCGGAGAGGACAGCGTGCAGACCCTGTCACAGTACGGTGCCTATTATATGGGCAGCGCAGCGGATAAAGTGCTGTATCTGACCTTTGACTGCGGATATGAAAATGGCAATACGGCAAAAATTTTGGATACATTGAAGAAGCACCATGTGCCTGCGGCGTTTTTTGTGGTCGGCCATTATCTGGATGCCGCGCCCGCGCTCGTTCGCCGCATGGCAGCGGAGGGACATCTGGTCTGCAACCATTCGGCTCAGCATCCGAATATGACCCGTGTCAGCCGTGCGCGTTTTGTCAGTGAGCTGGAAAGCCTGCAAACCCAGTATACCGCGCTGACCGGGCGCAGGCTGTCGCCGTTTTTCCGGCCGCCGGAGGGGGCGTATACGCATGAAAGCCTGCGCTGGGCACAGCAGCTCGGCTATCATACAACGTTGTGGAGCGTAGCATACGCGGATTGGGATCCGGCGGCACAGCCGACGTACGCGAGCGCGCGGAAAACCCTGCACAGCCGTGTCCATAACGGTGCAATCATACTGCTGCATGCAGTTTCCTCTACTAATGCTGCAATTTTGGATAGTCTGCTCACGGAATGGAAAATGCAGGGCTACACCTTTGCGGCACTGAGTGCGCTGCCCGGGCTGCCGCAGCCGACGGTTTCCGCACTGCCGAACCCGGCGCCGTTTACTGTGGCGGGACAGCCCGTCGTGCCGACGGCATTTTTGATCGAAGGAAATAATTATATCAAGCTGCGCGACGCGGCGCAGATGCTGACCGGTACGGAAAAGCAGTTTGCAGTATCGTATGATGCGGCGACCGGTGCGGTCGGGCTGCACCCCGGACAGGCGTATGAGGCGCTGGGCACCGAGCTGACCGGCGTGCGCGACGCGGCTGTGGTGCAGGCGGCGCCCGGTGCATCGCAGATCACACGGGATGGGACGCCGCTGTCGCTGACTGCGTATCTAATCGATGGGGAAAACTATATTAAGCTGCGGGATCTGGCGCAGGCGCTGGACTGCGGCGTATCCTATGACAGTGCAACATGCGCGGTTGGGTTGGAACCGTCCCAGCCGTACCAAACATCGAACTGAACGCAGGAAAAAGCCGTTCCGGCCGGAACGGCTTTATTCTTCCGCCTATAAGATACAGTTATTGGAACTGCACAAGGATCAAGTAAAATTTTGGATACTATTCATATTGAAAAATGGGACGCATTTATAATATATTGCTTATAAGAGATAGGCGGTGCACAGCTTATTTTGATGGTTTGGAAACTGAGTTGGAAGAGTTTGAGGGGAGCGGAAGTAAAATGAAATATACAAGAGCGCGTCGGTTGCTGGCTGTTCTTATGTCGATTTGTATTTGCATAGGTTCGACCACCCCTGCATTTGCTGCACATACCGATGATTTTGTGGTTCCTCAAAACGGTTTTTTTGCTACAATCGACCCCGAATTAGAGCAGGCGTACCGCACTTATTCAAGTATTGCGGAAAATCGGAATCGGTATACAACCGTATCTCTTGAAGATTTTATTTCGCAATATAATAAAACACTTTACCGTTCGGTAAACAAATATCTGGATCATTGTGTTGCGCAACTATCGACTTGTAAAAAACTAAGTGATGTACAAGCTGAGGATGCGGCGCGGCAGGCAAGAGCGTCGATGATGGCGCTTCAAAGGCCGGAGCTTCGTGAGTCATTGGAGGATAGATGGTGGCATAATGTTTCTACACTGCCCAGAGCAGTTACATATGGCTCCCGATATAATTTAGTGGGCACAGCAATCAAAGGTGATTTGGTTTATGAAAGAGCGGGCGGGGGCGGATTTACCGGACATACGGTTTTAGTTGCTGGCACATTTTATTCTGATAAATATGATCAATATTATATAAAATCTTTTGAAGCAATCCTGAGTGGCGTTTCTCATGGGATTCTGTGCGATGAGCGATTTGTGTCTCAAAAATCTTCTTTGGATCGGCCTACCCTACCAGATGCGTCCACTATGATAGCCGCGGTTGAGTGGGCTGAAACGCAGGACGGTAAAGATTATCACCTCGCAAGTCCTAGCACCGATATTTCACAATCCCGTGAAAATTGGTACTGTTCGCTGTTGGCGTATGCTTGTTATAAGGCACAAGGGATTTCTCTTTGCACCAGACCCGCCGTTGGGTATGTGACACCTGCAGCGATCCATAATGGAAATGTTTCCACGCTTCGTTCTTACTGAGGGAGCAGTTACGATGCATGAAAAACTGGTGTTGCGGGTTATCGCAACCGTGCTGACCATTGTTGGTGTGGGTTATTTTCTGGTCGCGGTGAATAGCCCGCAATGGGCCGGGATATTTGACGGAATTATTCATGACCCGGACGTTCGTTGGACTGCCACATGGGGTCTGTACATCCATTATCTTGCAATCACGATTTTTTTCTGGGTAGCGTCTTTTGTTGCCAAACGAAAGTGATCGGAGCACACAGAAAACTCATCGCGCACTAACAGATGCGCGGCGGATTGTGATATCATCATCCCGCTTGCCGGATAGTGCTGACGAAAAAGCCGCCCATTCGGGCGGCTTTTTCGCTGTGATTGTTGAAAAATCAGAACAGGCCGGTGATCTTTCCGTTGTTGTCTACATCGATCTTTTCCGCAGCCGGTACCTTGGGCAGGCCGGGCATGGTCATGATCGCGCCGGTTTCCACCACTACAAAACCTGCGCCTGCGGCCAGACGCACCGAGCGCACGTTGACCACAAACTCGGTCGGACGGCCGAGCAGCGCCGCGTCGTCGGACAGGGAATACTGGGTCTTGGCGATGCACACCGGCAGATGGCCGTAACCCATTTCGGTGATGTTGGCGAGTTCCTTGTGTGCCGCCGGGGCGATGGTCACGCCGAGCGCACCGTAGATATCCTTGGCGATTTTACGGATCTTATCCTCGAGCGGAAGCTCGTCCTCGTACAGCATATGGAAATCTGCCTTGCCTTCATCCAGAACAGACAGAACTTCGTTTGCCAGCGCCTCGCCGCCTTCGCCGCCCTTGGCGAATACTTCGGACAGGGCCACGCGCACGCCGCGTGCGGCGCAGTGCGCACGGATGAAATCCATTTCCTCCGCCGTGTCGGATGGGAACGCATTGATCGCTACAACGACCGGCACACCGAACTTTTTCATGTTATCCAGATGCGCGTCCAGATTGCAGATACCGCGCTCCAGTGCGGTAAGGTTGGGGGTATTCAGCTCGGCCTTGGGAACGCCGCCGTTGTATTTGAGCGCGCGCACCGTTGCCACGATGACCACGCAGTCGGGGGCAAGGCCGGCCTTGCGGCACTTGATGTCCATAAATTTCTCTGCGCCGAGGTCAGCGCCGAAGCCGGCTTCGGTAATGGCGATATCGGACAGCTTAAGGGCAAGCTTGGTTGCCTGCACTGAGTTGCAGCCGTGCGCGATATTGGCAAACGGGCCGCCGTGCATCAGGCAGGGGGTGCCTTCAAGCGTCTGCACCAGATTGGGCTTAATGGCGTCGCGCATCAGTGCGGTCATAGCGCCTTCGGCGTGCAGGTCGTGCGCGTAGATCGGCTCGCCCGCATAGGAGTAGGCGACCAGAATATCGCCGAAACGCTTTTTCAGATCTTCCAGATCTGCTGCCAGACACAGGATCGCCATGATTTCGCTGGCAACCGTGATCATGAAGTGGTCTTCGCGCGGAACACCGTTGACCTTGCCGCCCAAACCGATGGTGATGTTGCGCAGGGCGCGGTCGTTCATATCCATTACGCGGGTGAAGATAACGCGGCGGGGGTCGATCCCCAACGCATTGCCCTGCTGCATGTGGTTATCCAGCATAGCGCACAGCAGGTTGTTGGCCGCAGTGATGGCGTGCATGTCGCCGGTAAAGTGCAGGTTGATATCCTCCATCGGCACAACCTGTGCATAGCCGCCGCCGGCAGCGCCGCCCTTGATGCCGAATACCGGACCGAGCGAAGGCTCGCGCAGTGCGATCATCGCTTTTTTGCCGAGCCGTACCATGGCCTGCCCGAGGCCGACGGTCGTGGTGGTTTTGCCCTCGCCGGCGGGGGTGGGGTTGATGGCGGTGACCAGTACCAGTTTGCCGTTCGGCCGGTCCTGCACCTTGCCCCATACATCGGCGGATAATTTGGCTTTGTACTTGCCGTAAAGCTCAAGGTCGTCTGCGTCCAGCCCGGCGGCAGCGGCGACCTCGGTGATCGGGCGCATTTGGCAGCCCTGTGCGATTTCGATATCAGACAGCATAACAGTTCCTCCCGTGCATTTGATTGCACTGCTATTATAGCAATGTTCTGCCAAGTTTTCCAGCATTACCGGCGAAAATTTTGCCGAAATTGTTACTCGAAATAGCGCGCTTCCTGTGGTAAAATATAAGGTAATCGAAATCTTGAAGCAAGGAGGGCCGGCATGGATGTTTTGAAGTCCGTCGGGCATTATATTAAAAACACCGATCTGTATTTGATCGTTCTTTCCCTGCTGTGCACGGGGTACGGCATGGTGCTGATTTATTCGGCTACACTCAACCCGGTTACATGGCAGGATGGCAGCACCCGCAACCTGTTTGTGCAGGGGGCAGCGGTGGTGATCGGCTTGGGCGCATTTGTTATTATGAGCCTGATTGATCTGGAGACCATGAGCGGTTGGTGGAAAATTTTTGTGCTGGGTAATATCGGCCTGCAGATGCTGCTGTTTACCCCGCTCGGCATCGAGTTAAATGGTCAGCGCGCTTGGCTTGATCTGGGCGTGACCAGCCTGCAGCCGGGCGAGCTGGGTAAGCTGATCTTTATCTTTACGCTGGCCGCCCATATTTCCGAGATCCGCGAGCACATCAGCGAGTGGCGCGGTCTGTTTGTCATCGGCCTGCACACCCTGCTCATGATGGGCGCGGTGGTTATCAGCTCGGGGGACACCGGTATGGCGATCCAGTATTTGATGATTGCGGTCATCATGCTGTTTGCGGCCGGACTATCGCTCAAGTGGCTGGCGATCGGCGGGGTGCTGGGCATCATCAGTGTGCCGGTGCTGTGGAATTTTGTGCTGCAGGGTTATCAGATCACGCGTATCCTCGTGCTGTTTGACCCGTCGATCGATCCGGAAGTTTCCCGGCAGACCACCTACGGCAAGATCGCTATCGGCTCAGGGCAGATCTCAGGGCAGGGGCTGACACAAGGCACAATGACGCAGATGCAGCGTGTGCCGGAGAACCAGACCGACTACATTTTTTCGGTAGCGGGGGAAGAACTGGGGCTGATCGGCTGTATGCTGATCATTCTGCTCCTGACGCTGCTCATCCTGCGGCTGCTTTATATTTCCTACCGCGCTTCGACGAGCTTTTCCGCTTTGCTGGCGGTGGGAGTAGCCGGTATGTTCCTGTTCCAGACCTTTATGAATATTTTTATGAATGTCGGCCTGCTGCCGGTTATGGGATTGACGCTTCCGTTTTTCTCCTACGGCGGTACTTCGGTGGTGACGATGTACGCTGCGCTCGGGATCGCGGCGGGCGTCCGGATGCGAGAGAAGCCGAGTTGGCTGCAATAACTCACGGAAAAGCAGGACGGTGCTTTCTGCCTGCCGGCATGGGGTAATGCCAAATGAAGTTGCATATGAAAAAATCCGCCTTTTGGGCGGATTTGAGACTGTCGAAAAACTTCGTTTTTCCGACAATCTATGTTTGGACTACGCCAAACATGGACGAGTAAAAAGTTCCTATGCAGAAACTTTTTCTCTCTCAAAGTATAAAAAGTCAGGCACATGTCCTGACTTTTTATGCATTTGCGCTGCAAATGCTGTTTTATGCGCGCTGCCACGTGTATTGTGTGCATCCCCATTGACAAAATACTTTTTTGACAAGCTAAAATCCGCCTTTTGGGCGGATTTTTTATGTGATGTACCGGTCTGTCTGCCGGTTGCCGATCATCCGGCATTATCGCCTTCTTCGACGCTGGTAGTTGGTGTTTTTGTAACGGGAGCGCATCTGCTGCCGCTGCCGGCGGCGGCGCATCCCGCCGAACGTCAGGTTGAACAGGATGTACAGCACAAGGAATACTGCCAGCACGATCAGGATGATTTTGAAAACCGACCCTTGGAAAAAATGGCTGAGCTTGTCCGAATAATAAAGCACACGGCTGAGCGTTACATCATTCAGGGCAACCAGCTCGACCGTGCCGTAGCTGGTACCGTTGTAGGAGTAGGTGATGCTGCCGACAACATCGCCTGCGCTGATGGGTGCATCTACACTTTCGGGGATATTTGGCTCAATCGTGAGCGTATCCAGCTCCAGATCCTTGGGCAGCAGTGCAACCAGATCGTTTTTAACCGTCAGCACCAGCTCGTCCGTATCCGTGGAAAGGCGCACCGCGGTATGCGCCAGTGCATCGCCTTGATGCGCCAGCGTTTTGGAGGTAAAGTTTTCAAAACCCCACTGGAACAGCGCCTTGGTATCGGTAAAGCTGGCGGGGATCTCGTGGTAGGCAAGCGAATGGTCATCGCATCCCATCACAACCGAATACAACTTGGCATCTCCGTATTCCGCATAGCCGACAAAGCAGTTGCCCGCCTGCGAGGTGTTGCCGGTTTTTACGCCAAGGCAGCGGTTGTAGGCATATTCCGCATAGGAGCTGAGGATCAGCTTGTTGGTGGTTAAGATGGTACGTTCTTCGTGCATATTGGTTTTTGCCATGCGGTGCTGCACGGTGGATACGATATCGCGGAAGGTTTCGTCCTGCATGGCGGCGTAGGCGATTTTATACAGGTCGCGTGCGGTGGTATAGTGGTCATCCCCGTGCAGGCCGCAGGGGTTGGAAAAATGCGTGCCGGTACAGCCAAGCTCCTGTGCACGCTGGTTCATCAGGTTGATGAATTCCTCATACGTGCCGCCGACATGCCGGGCCAGCATATACGCGGCCTCGTTGGCGGAGGGCAGCATGAGCGCATACAGCAGATCTTCCACAGTGACGCGCTCGCCTTCCTTGATGTTAGCGGTGGAGCTGTCCGCCGAAAGGAGCTCGAAGTCCGAGGCTTCGGCGGTAACCGTTTCGTTCAGGTCGCTCACACGCTCGAGCGTGATCAGCGCGGTCATGATTTTGGTTGTGGATGCCGGGAAGCGGCGCTCATCCGCATTTTTCTCATATAGCACCATGCCGGAATCCGGGCTGATCAGCAGGGCGGCTTCGGCGTTGGTTGCCGGCGCGTCGGAGCCGGCGGCAATAACGTTGGTGCTGTTGGTCGCGCCCGGCCGGGCAGTATCTTTGCCATTTTCGCCGGTACCGTCTTGCTCGCCGGTATCGGTTTCGGCAGAGACGGAGGTGTCGTTTTCGTCCTCCGGCGCGGCAAGGGCGCACGGCAAGGGTATCGTGGTAAGCAGCAGTACGGCGCACAGCGCCAGCGCAGGTATGCGGCGCAGCAGGTCATTTGGTTTCATCATTATCCCCCAGTGAGAAGTCAGCATCGGTAAAATGACCGCGCAGCGCTGCCGGTTTGGGCGGTATACGGCGCAGCGGATCATAGCGGAAGGCGCGGCAGTGATCGGCGCCGTCCACGACGCCGCGCCGCCGGCAGACGATGCGTTGTCCATCCGCTAATGGCACACCGTGCGCACAATATGTGCAGCGTGGTTCGATATCTTTTCGCAGCAGCTTTTTCAGCCTCATGCGGGGGTCACTCCCATCTGTTTGATCAGGGCTGTACGAAGAAAAGTGTATAGCCCGTATACTGTGACCCATTATACCGTATTTTCCGCCCTTTTTCCAGTGTAAATTACAAACAGTATGGTCGCTCCGGCAAAAACAGCCGGAAGAACGGGGGGTACGGCAGCCGGAGGACAGTTGGGGGCAAAAACGGTCAGTGCAGTGGGCGACAGGCGGCAGATTCCCGCGGTAAGTGCTGCGGCGATTGCACCGTGCAGCAGCTTGGCAGCAGTCAGCCCGGTGACCGGAAGGCCGCAGGGCGCGGCAATCGCCCGGATCTGGAAATGCACAGCCAGACCGCCGAAGCCCAGCAGAAAGGAACATAGCGTCAGCCGTGCCCCGGCAGACAGCGGCAGGGACGGCATAAGCATCAGGCCGCGCGTCAGTTCGATCAGTCCGGGAGCGATAGAGCCGCCGGGCAGCAGGCCGAACAGTGGGTTCAGCAGCTGCAGCAGGATGGAAAAGGCGGTGAGAAAAGCGGTTACAGTCAGAGCAGTGGCAGCCGCCTGCTGTACAGCGGCGCAGAAGGCGGCTGCGAAGCGCTCATGCGGGGCGTGGACGGCAGAAGCGGGAGGGCGTGCTGCTGCGCTGTCCTGACGGGCGATAATCAGTCCGGTAAGGGCGGCAGCCAGCAGATGGATGCCGTACAGCAGTGCGCCGGTACGTGCGCTGCCGCATACATGCAGGCCGACCAGCCCGATGCAAAATCCCGGACTGGCACAGTTGCAGAAGGTGTTGACGCGCGCCCCGTCCTCCGGGGAGAGCCGTCCCTGCCGAACCAGTTCTGCGGTTGTAGCCGCACCGACCGGATAACCGCCGGTCCAGCCGAGCAGCACGGCGGCTGCCGCTTCCCCCGGCAGACGGTACAGCCGTGTGAGCGGGCGTGCGGCCAGACGGCTGAGCACATCTGCTGTACCGCTGCGCACGAGCAGAGCCCCGCTTAGGAAAAAGGGGAACAGCGCCGGCAGGGCGGTATGCGCGGCAAGGGACAGACCATCGTGCACCCCTGCGGCGCAGTCGGCGGGACGCAGCAGAAAAACAGCGCACAATACAACGGTCAAAAACAGATTCATGCCGATCACCTCGATAAAAGAGCCTATGCCGGGCAGGCAAGTTTGATGACCGTGCCGCATACAATGGCGGGGACAGAGGAGGGATCACATGGGTATGGAGGGTCTTGGCGCAGAACTGCTGGAGGAGCTGCACGGCGGCGGACGGCCGCGCGTGGAGATCATCGGCAACAGCCGGGTGGTGGTGGAAAACCACCATGGGATTCAGGAGTACGATGAAAATGTGCTGCGTGTCAAGTGCAGCGGCTGTGAGGTATGCATTATGGGGAGCGGGCTGGCGCTGGCTGCGCTCTCGCTGGATGAACTGGCGGTGACGGGTACAATCGTATCCGTGGCGTATACCACGGCGGAGGAACGCGCATGATCGGCAGGCTTTGGCTGCTGGCACACGGGCAAGTGCGTGTGCGGGTGACAGGGGCGAGCCTGCCGCGCTTTCTCAACCTGTGTGCCCGGCACAGCCTGATCTTGCGCCGCATGAAACGCACGGCGTGGAATGAATTGTATGCGACCCTGTCGGTCGGGGATTTCCGCCGGCTGCGGCAGCATATGGGGCGTACCGGCTGCCGGGTGCATATCGTGCGGCGGCAGGGCGCCCCTTTCTGGATAGAGCGCCTGCGTCCCCGGGTCGTATTGTGGGGGGGTCTGCTGCTATTGATTGCGCTGTACGGGGTGATGTATACCCGTCTCTGGGCGATCGAAACCCGGATCGATCCTCGTCTGCCGGCGGCGGAGATCATGTGTCAGCTCGATACACTGGGCGTGCGGATCGGTGCGCCGCTGCGGGCGATCGATGTACCGGCGATCCGCTGGCGCATGCTGCAATGGCAGCCGGATATCACGTTTTTCGCGCTGAATATACGGGGGAACAGCCTGACGGTTGAGGCTGTGGGGCGGAAAACACCGGAAGAACTGCTGGATCAGGACGCGGTCGTCAAAGTGGTCGCATCCCGCAGCGGTGTGGTGCGCACGGTCCGCGCGCTTGAAGGGCAGCCGGTGGTGCAGCCGGGGGATGCAGTATCCGTAGGGGATACGCTGATCAGCGGGCTGGTGCCGCCAACACGCGAAGGAGGCGGGTATCATTTGGCGCATGCGCGCGGGACGGTGGAGGCGTATACTGCGCATACGGTGCAGGCGGCGCGCCCTTTGCAGATGGCGAAAAAACAGTATACCGGTAAGGTGCGGCGGCAATATGCGCTGGTTATGGGAAATAAACGGTTAAATTTATATATTGGGAGTGGAATTGCAGGGGGGACTTGTGATAAAATAATAGAAACGCGAACCCTGCGCTTATCCGACAGCGTGGTGTTTCCGGTTTCGCTTGTCATACAGTCCTTTGCATTTTATGAACGCGAAACGGCAGCGCAGACCGTGGATGCGGTGCGTGGACAGATGCTCTCCCGTGCGCTGGGCGCTGTAACGGAAGAGATAGACGGTACGGTGACGGATCACACCGAAACGCTGTGCGAGGAAAATGGCGCGGCGGTATTGCGGATGACCGTGCATGCGGTGGAGCAGATCGGCGCGGAAGCATTGGATGACAGCACGATCCCGGAGGAGACGGCAGAGGATTTGCCGTAAGTATAGAGAAACAGGTAGAAGGAAAGCAGGGAAAGAATCATAGAACAGACGATACAGATAGAGCAGACCGAACTGCTGATGGCAGTCTTTGGGGCATTTGATGGCGAGGACGCGCCGTAAAACAGGCGCGGAAGCGCCTGCGCGTCCGAGTTCACGCGGCGGCGAGCGAGTTCAGAGCGAGCCGTAAAAAGTTGCCGGCGGCAGGTTTTTAGCGTGCGGGGAACGGAGCAGGGCGGCAGAAAAAGATAAAGGAAAGCAGGGAAAGAATCATAGAACAGACGATACAGATAGAGCAGACCGAACTGCTGATGGCAGTCTTTGGGGCATTTGATGAAAACATCAAGCTGATCGAACGTGAGCTGGGTGTCTCCGTGATCAGCCGGGGAACCGAGCTGAAGCTGACGGGAGAGGCGGCGGAGGTCGATCTGGCGGCGCGCACCATTGGTGCGCTGCTGTCGATGGCCGGCCGCGGCGAGGCGATCGGAACCCAGACCGTGCAGTACGTGATCGGTCTGGCGCGCGATGGGCGCGAGAGTGAAGTGCATACCATGAGCCGGGATGTGCTCTGCATCACGGCTAAAGGAAAGCCGGTCAAAGCTAAAACACTGGGACAGAAAAAGTATATGGAAGCGATCCGGAAAAACACGATCGTGATGGGCGTCGGCCCAGCGGGTACCGGCAAAACCTATCTGGCGGTTGCGGCGGCAGTTGCGGCGTTTCGGGATAAACGGGTCTCCCGCATTATCCTGACGCGTCCAGCGGTCGAAGCAGGCGAAAAGCTCGGCTTTTTGCCGGGGGATCTGCAGAGCAAGGTGGATCCTTACCTGCGTCCGCTGTATGACGGCTTGTTTGATATGCTGGGGGCGGAAAATTTCGCCAAATATCAGGAGCGCGGTTCGATCGAGGTAGCGCCGCTGGCCTATATGCGCGGCCGCACGCTGGATGACAGTTTTATCATTTTGGATGAGGCGCAGAACACCACGCCGGAGCAGATGAAAATGTTCCTTACCCGGTTGGGGTTCGGCTCACAGGCAGTCATTACGGGCGATATTACGCAGGTCGATCTGCCGGACGGCAAACAGTCCGGTTTGAAAGAGGCGCTGCGTGTGCTGAGCGGCGTGGAAGGGATCGCCCAGTGTTACCTGACAGAAAAGGATGTGGTGCGCCATGAGCTGGTGCAGCGCATTGTAAAGGCCTATGCGGAATATGAAAGCCGGAAGGGGAAAGGGAAACCGCCGGAGAACCGGCATCCCGCCTTGCGGCGAAAAGGGGGATAAGCAGCGGTGAAGCACCAGATCAACATTGGGTTTGATACCGAAGTGGAGGATGCACCGGCGGTCAGCGATCTGATCCGCACCTGCGCGGAGCGTGTACTGGCAAGCGAACAGGTGCCGTTTGACGCGGAAATCGACGTTACGGTTGTGGATGCACAGACCATCCGGCAGATGAATGCGGAATACCGGGACAAGGACGCAGTGACCGATGTGCTTTCTTTCCCGATGTATGCGTTTTTGAACGGTGTGCCGCAGGAGGAACCGGAGCCCGAGCCGGATTCCGGCTGTGTGATGCTGGGTGATATGATTCTGTGCTACACGCGTGCGGTCGAGCAGGCGGCGCAGTTCGGTCATTCCCCTGCGCGGGAGTGCGGCTATCTGACGACACATTCGGTGCTGCATCTGCTGGGATATGACCACGAGCGGGGAGAGGCGGACACGCGCCTGATGCGCGCCAAGGAGGAGGACAACCTTTCCTTCCTCGGCCTGACAAGAGATGAGCCATGAAGAAAAATATCCGAAAACTGCATGAGAGCTTGCTGCACGCCTTTCGCGGGCTGGGGCTGTGCATCCACGGAGAACGCAACTTCCGCGTGCATCTCACCGCGGCGTTTTACGTTACGGTATTTGCGCTGATGGGACGCGCCGGTGCGGTGGAAGCGGCCTGCCTGTGTATTTGCTTTGGGCTTACCATGGGCGCGGAGCTGATGAATACTGCGATCGAGCGGCTGTGCGACCGGCAGGCCAGCGGATACGATGGTTTTGTCCGCAATGCCAAGGACATTGCGGCGGCAGGCGTGTTCATCTGTGCGGCGGCCTGTGCGGCGGTGGGCGTGTGTATTTTTCTGGGGCGCGGAGTGCTGTGGGCCGCGCTGGCGTTCCTGACAGCTCATGCATGGGTAGCGGCGGTGCTGCTGGCAACTGTACCGGCGGCGCTGTGGTTCGTGTTCCGGTACGGAAGGATTCAATGAAGAGCGATAGCAACAGAGTAAGAATAATGGAGAATACAATGAGTAACATCACAAAAACTGCGGTCGTTTCTGTGGTCGGCCGCCCGAATGTCGGCAAATCCACGCTGACCAACCGGTTGGTGGGGCAGAAGGTCGCAATCGTATCGAATAAGCCGCAGACCACGCGTACCCGTATTACGGGGGTGCTGAGCCGCGGTGAGACCCAGTATGTTTTTCTGGATACGCCCGGCCTGCACAAGCCCCGCTCCCGGCTGGGGGATTACATGTGCAAGGTCGTAACGGATACGGTGTCCGAGGTGGACGTGGCGGCGCTTGTGGTTGAGCCGATCGCCAATATCGGTCCGGCGGAGGAAAGCCTGATTGCGCAGATCAAGCAGCACCATATGCCTGCAATTCTGGTCATCAACAAGATTGACACCCTGCCCAAGGAGGAATTGCTTGCGGTGATCGCCCTCTATGCGCAGGCGCATGACTTTGCGGCGATCATCCCGGTCTCTGCCCGCACGGGGGAGGGGCTGGACGATCTGCTGCACGAGATCGACCGGTTTTCGATCGAGGGGCCGCAGCTTTTCCCGGAGGATATGGTGTCCGACCAGCCGGAACGCCAGCTTGTTGCGGAGATCGTGCGCGAAAAGATGCTGCGCCTGCTTGATCGTGAGGTGCCGCATGGTGTGGCGGTCGGCATTGAGCGCTGGCACGAGCGGGAGGATGGCCTGATTGAGATCAACGCGGTCATCTATTGCGAAAAGGCCAGCCATAAGGGCATCATCATCGGCAAGCAGGGTAAAATGCTGCGGGAGATCGGGCAGCAGGCGCGCGGGGACATCGAGCGCATGCTGGATGCCCGTGTCTTTTTGGAGCTGTGGGTCAAGGTCAAGGAGGGCTGGCGCAACAACCAGTATCAGATGCGCAACTTCGGCTACGAGGAGTCCTGAATGGCGGAGGTCAAGCTGCGCGCCCTTGGTTTGCGGGAAGTGGCTTTTGGTGATGATGACCGCTATCTGACCGTGCTGACCGAGGATGGCCGCAAAGTTGAAATTTTATGTAAAAACGCGCGGCGGGGGAAAAAGCAGAACCCTGCCGCGCGGCAGTTTTGTTATTCCGCCTTTGTCCTGTCCGAGCGGGGCGGGCGCTACACGCTGCGTGAGGCGGATGCGGTGCACTCGTTTTTCGCGCTCGCGCAGGATATCGAACGCTATGCGCTGGCGTGCTATCTGGCAGAGGTTGCAGCAGCGCTCACCACGCCGGATGAGGATAATCCCGCCGTCTGCCGGTTGCTGCTGCATGCGTTGTATGCGCTTGAAGGGAAGAAACGGGCACCGGCGCTTGTTAAGGCGGCGTTTGAATGGCGCGTGATGGCGGAAAGCGGTTATGCACCCGATCTGTCGTGCTGCGCGGTGTGCGGACAGGTGATCGAACAGCCGCCGGTCTGTTTTTCGGTTCGTGCCGGTACGGCGGCGGACGAGAAGTGTGCGCACCGCGTCGGCGGGTATGCACGGCTGGCGGATGCCGCGTTGCGTGCGTTGGTGCATGTGCTGACCTGTGAGATATCGAAAACCTATGCCTTTGCGCTGACCGGTCCGGCAGAGGGGCAGTTCGGCCGCATGGCGGAGGATTATGTGCAGTATCATCTGGGGCGCGGGTTTGAAAGCCTGCGGTTTTACCAGACGGTGCTGCTGCCGCCGGAAACCGCGCGCAGGAACAAGCCGCCTGCGCTGTAAGGGCGGACGGCGCGGGTGCGCACGTTGTATCGACCGCTGCAGGCACCGGCGTTTCGGCCGGTTTGCCGCGGATGAACAAAAACTTTTGTGCGATGCAGGAGTGAAATATGAATAAATTAGGTGAAAAATCCTTAAAAACACTGGAATATTACGAAATACTTGACCGGCTTGCGGCGCAGGCCGCATCGGATGCAGCAAAGGAGAAGTGCCGTGCGCTGCGCCCGCTGGATGACCGGGAGCAGGCGCAGATCCGGATGGAGCAGACGACCGATGCGAAGAACCTGATGATCCGGCAGGGCAGTCCGGCCTTTGGCGGGATTCGTGCGGTGGGAGCGATCCTGTCACGCGCGGAACGGGGCGGTACGCTTAACCCACGTGAGCTGCTTGCAGTGGCAAGCCTGCTGCAAACTGCCCGGCGTGCATTACTGTATGATGCAGAACATGAAGAAAAAACAACGCTCACGCCGGTTTTTGGTTTGCTGAGCGGCAACCGCGTGTTGGAAGAATCTATTACCACAGCCATCGTTTCCGAGGAGGAGATTGCGGACGGCGCCAGCCCGGAGCTGTTGTCTATCCGGCGGGAGCTGCGCCAGATCTCGGGCAAGGTGCGCGAGACGCTCAGCCGTATGATCTCGGGCGAGCGGGCCAAGTATTTGCAGGAGACGATTATCACACAGCGAAACGGGCGCTTCGTGGTGCCGGTAAAGGCTGAACACCGGGGGGATATCCCGGGGCTGGTGCATGACACCTCCTCCACCGGTGCGACGGTGTTTGTCGAGCCGCAGCAGGTTGTCGAGATCAACAATCAGATCAAGGTGCTCGAAGGCCGCGAGGAAGCTGAGATCGAGCGGATTTTGGCGGAACTTTCAAACGAGGTCGCCCTGTACAAAGGCGCGATCGAGCAGGATTACGACGCGCTGACCACGCTGGATTTTATTTTTGCGCGCGCCAAGCTGTCGTTCGAGATGAATGCCGCGCCGCCGGTGCTGGCAGAGGGCAAGGGGCATTGCCGTCTGCTGCGTGCACGTCATCCGCTGCTGGATAAAGACAAGGCCGTGCCGATCGACATTGCCATTGGGCAGGAATACGATACATTGGTCATCACCGGCCCGAACACGGGCGGCAAAACCGTTTCGCTGAAAACGCTGGGGCTGCTCAGCCTGATGGCGGCTTCCGGTCTGCATATTCCGGCAAATGAGCAGTCGGAAATCAGCCTGTTTGAGCACGTATATGCCGATATTGGGGATGAACAGAGCATTGAACAGTCGCTGTCCACCTTCTCTGCCCACATGAAGACGATCGTATCCATTATGGACTGCTGCGGGCCGAACGATCTGGTTTTGTTTGATGAGCTGGGTGCGGGCACCGATCCGGTAGAAGGCGCGGCGCTGGCAGTTGCGGTGATCGGCTATGCGCGGCAGATGGGCGCGTGCGTGGCTGCCACGACCCATTATGCGGAGCTGAAAACCTTTGCACTGACGACCGACGGCGTGGAGAATGCGTCCTGTGAGTTTGATGTGCAGTCGCTGCAGCCGACCTATCGTCTGCTGACCGGTATTCCGGGCAAATCCAATGCGTTTGCGATCGCGGCGCGGCTGGGGCTGTCGCCGACGATCATCGAGCGGGCGAAGGAGCAGGTTTCTACCGAAGATGCCCGGTTTGAGGACGTGCTGGCTGAGCTGGAACGCGAACGCCGCCGCGTGGAACAGATGAAGGATGAGGCGCAGAAGATGCGTTCGGCTGCGCAGTCCGAGCGGGATAAAATGCGCGCCGAGCGGGACGCGGCCGAGGAACGCGCGGATAAGCTGTTGGAGGGCGCGCGCAGTCAAGCGGACCGCATTTTGAAGGATGCGCGTATGACGGCGGAAACCGTGTTCGACGAACTGGAAGAGATGAAAAAAAAGGTGCAGAAAAAAACGGCGGATCACAATCTTGCTGCGGCCAAGGCAGCGCTGCGCGGTGTCATCACACAGACGGAGAATGAACAGCGGCGCGGTGTGCGCAAGCGCGTGATCGAAGCGGACGAGCAGCGGCCGGTGCGCAAGGGCGACCGGGTACGGCTGCTGAACGTTGGCGGGGTGCTGGCGGATGTACTGGCGCCTGCGGACAAAAACGGCAACGTGCAGGTGCAGGCCGGTCCGATGAAGATGACGGTGGGACAGAATGAAATCCGTTTGGTGGAGGAAAAACAGCCGGCGAAAAAGCCTGCACCGCAGCCGCGGCGCGATGCGCCCCGGCGGGAGCTGAATCTGCGCTCGGCGGAGAGCGAGGTAGATGTGCGCGGCATGAGCGCGGAGGAAGCGCTGTTCGAGGTGGATAATTTCCTTTCCCGTGCAATCATGGCGGGGCTGCCGTCGGTAACGGTGATCCACGGAAAGGGCACCGGGGTGCTGCGGGGTGCGGTACAGCAGCATCTGCGTGCGAACAAGCGTGTCAAAAGTGTGCGAAGCGGCGTTTACGGCGAAGGTGAGCAGGGCGTGACAATCGTGGAATTGCGGTAAAATTATCCGACGAAGGGGATGAAAACAGGGATTCATGGCAAAATGCTGAGATTCTTCTGACTTTCGGATAAAAATTCATTGAAAAAGCAGACGGCAGGGGCGTAAAATGCCCTTGACGAAACAGATAAAAAAGGATAGACTATATTTATCGGATTTGAAAAATAGGAGCGATGCAGATATGTTTTCGAAAGAGGTACAGGTTACCAATCAGGTAGGCTTATATGCCCGTCCCGCAACTTTTTTTATTCAGAAGGCAAATGAATTCAAGTCGACGATTCTGGTAGAGAAGGAAGAGCGCCGCGTAAACGCGAAGAGCCTGCTCGGCATTCTTTCCCTTGGCATCACCAAGGGCACTACCATCAACCTGATCGCAGACGGCCCGGATGAGGAAGAGGCTGTTTCCGCGCTGGTTGAGCTGATCACGTCCAACTTCACCGACTAAGTTATCGCATCCTGCGAAAGCGCCGATTGTGAGATCGGCGCTTTTTTAATCGGTATAGACGGATCGTTCGGAGGGAAGGTGGTTTGCTGTGACAAGAGAACAACTGAAAGAGCGTGTACGCCGCCTGCCGCAGCAGCCCGGCGTTTATCTGCATAAGGATAAGACCGGTAAAGTGATCTATGTAGGTAAGGCGAAAGCGCTGAAAAACCGTGTTTCCAACTATTTTCAGCCGCCCGAAAGCCTGAATGCTAAAACCCGGCAGCTTGTTTCGCACATTGATGATTTTGATATCATTGTTACCGAAACCGAGTTTGAAGCCCTTGTGCTGGAAAACTCGATGATCAAAAAATACAAGCCCAAGTACAATATCCTGCTCAAAGATGATAAGGGATATCCCTATATTCGGCTGGATACATCCGCCCCGTATCCGGATTTTAAGGTGGTTTCCAAGCCTGCGCAGGACGGCGCACGTTATTTTGGACCGTATCCCGGACGGGTGGCGGCCCGCCGCGCGATCGACACGATCAGCGAGGCGCTGCATCTCAAAACCTGCACGCGCGTGTTTCCGCGGGATATCGGCAAGGACCGTCCGTGTCTCAACCGGCACTTGGGGCGCTGCTGTGCGCCGTGCACGGGCGATGTCAGCCCGGAGGAGTATCAGGCGCTGATCGGTCAGGCGGTCTCTCTGTTTGAGGGGGATGCGAAAAAACTCGAAAAAGAGCTGACTGACAAGATGAATGAGGCGGCGGAGGAGCTGCAGTTCGAGCGCGCCGCGCTGCTGCGCGACCGGCTGCGCGCGGTGCAAAAGCTTGGCACGCGGCAGCATGTGGTTGCCGGCGCGTATGCGGAGCTGGATGCGGTTTCCTTTGTGCAGGGGCAGACCCGTGCCTGCATCTGTGTGCTGCACTACGGCGGCGGCGCATTGCAGGATAAGGAGTATACCTTGTTTTCGCTGGTGGAAAGTGATCCGTCCGAGGTGCTCGAAGCATTTATCAAGCAGTATTATGCGCAGCGGGGTGCGGTTCCCAAAACGGTGCTGCTGTCGCATGCGCTGGAGGAACCGGATGCGGTTGCGGAGTATTTATCTTCGATCGCGGAGCGGCGGGTTGAGCTGGCGGTGCCGCAGCGCGGTGAGCGGCGGGTGCTCACCCGTTTGGCAGAAACCAACGCGCGGGAGGAGATCGAACGCCGTGAAAAGCAGTCCGAGCGGCGGCACAAATCGCTGGAGCTGCTGCAGCATGTGACCGGCATGACGGCGCTTCCGCTGCGTCTGGAAGCGTATGATATTTCGAATTTTGCGGGGCAGGATACGGTCGGTTCGATGGTTGTTTTTGTCGAAGGACAGCCGAAAAAAAGCGACTACCGCAAGTTTAAGATCGCCTGCGCGGCAAATGGGCAGGATGACTATGCCTCAATGCGTGAAATGCTTACCCGGCGGGTACAGCGCTATGTGGATGGGGATGAAAAATTTACGCCCCTGCCCAGCGCGTTTCTAATCGACGGCGGTTTGGGGCATGTGCGTATCTGCCGGGAGGTGCTGGATGCCTATGGGCTGACGACGCCCTGCTTCGGCATGGTCAAGGATGACCGCCACCGCACGCGGGCGCTGGTCGCACCGGACGGGCGGGAATTCGGCATTTCGGCCACTCCGGCGTTGTTTGCGTTGATTGGCCGGATACAGGAAGAAGTGCACCGCTTTGCGATTGAGTACAACCGTAAGCTGGGCGGCAAAAAAGTGCGCGGTTCCACGCTGGATAACATTCCCGGTGTGGGGGAAAAACGCCGTGCGGAGCTGCTGCGGCATTTCGGCAGCATTGAGAGTATCCGCCGGGCGGAGGAGGGCGAACTGGCCCGCATTCTGCCCCAGAACACTGCACGTGCGGTGTATGAGTATTTCCATAAGGAGGATTGAGCATGCGTGTGGTATCCGGTTCTGCGCGGGGCTGCAGGCTGCAGCCGGTGCCTGGGATGGACACCCGGCCGACGACCGACCGTGTGAAGGAAAATATTTTCAACCTGATTCAGGAGCATGTGCGCGGCGCACGGGTGCTGGATCTGTTTGCCGGTACCGGGCAGCTGGGGATCGAAGCGCTGTCGCGCGGTGCGCAGTACTGTGATTTTGTGGAGTCCGGGCGCGCTGCATACGACATCGTGTATAAAAATGTAAAAAGTGCGCGGGTTTCCGATCGCGCCGGCCTGCATCGCAAAGACGCGGGGCAGTTTCTTGCGGAGAGGGAAAAACGGTCGTATGACCTGATTTTCCTTGATCCGCCATACGGTGGAAAGCTGCTGGAAAATACGCTGGCGATGATAGAAAGGTTTGACATTCTCTCATCAAATGGTATAATGATATGCGAAAGTGCGGTAGAGGATCGGTTCGCGCATAACTTTTCGGTGCAGCGGGAACGGCGCTACGGCGCAACTATGATTACTGTTCTGCAGTGGCAGAACAGCGGAACGGATGAATGACATGAGAACTGCGATTTACCCGGGCAGCTTTGATCCGGTTACGTTGGGGCATTTGGATATTATCCGCCGTGCGTCGGTTATGTTCGACCGGCTGATCGTTGCGGTGATGCACAACCAGAACAAGCAACCGATGTTTTCGGTGGAGGAACGCATGGAGTTCCTGCGGTGTACGACAAGCCAGCTCCCCAATGTGGAGATCGCTTCTTTTGACGGTCTGCTTGCGGATTATGCAAGACAGCAGGGCGCCTGTGCGGTAGTCAAGGGCCTGCGTGCGGTTTCGGATTTTGAATATGAATTTCAGATGGCGCTGGCAAACCGTAAGCTCAACCCTGAGCTGGATACGGTGTTCCTGATGACCAGCGCGGAATACATGTACCTCTCGTCCTCTGTGGTGAAGGATATTGCGGTACACGGCGGCAGTGTCGCCGGCTTTGTTCCCGATGGGATCATGCAGGATATTGTGCGCCGCACAAGAAAGGAAGGCTAAAACGATATGGCAACTTTAGACGATCTGATCAACAGCATGTACGACATGGTGCAGGATGCCAAGGGGATTCCGCTGGCAGGGGAGAAGTGCATCATTGAGCGTGACCGACTGCTCGATCTGCTCGATGAGCTGCGTGCAACACTGCCGAACGATTTGCAGGTGGCACAGGATATCGTGTCCAAGCGCAGTGAGATGCTTGCATCCGGCAAACGAGAGGCCGAGGCGATCCGCCGTCAGGCAGAAGAGGATGCCCGCCAGATGGTTGCCGAGACTGAGATCGTGGTAGCCGCCCGCCGCAAGGCTAAGGAAGTGCAGGGCAATGCGGAGATTCAGGCGCGTGAGCTGCGCCGGGTAGCCAATGAGTACTGCGAGGATACACTGAAGCGCACCGAGGAGGCAGTTGCTCTTTCACTGGAAGAAGTGCGCAAGGCGCGTCAGCGTTTCAAGAGCATCGCCAAGTAAA
Organism: Agathobaculum desmolans ATCC 43058; assembly: GCF_000701665.1. Lineage (GTDB taxonomy): Bacteria > Bacillota > Clostridia > Oscillospirales > Butyricicoccaceae > Agathobaculum > Agathobaculum desmolans. The sequence goes on from NZ_JNJN01000016.1 coordinate 28,513, forward strand.
AATTTTTTCGACCGTCCTGAAGCAGCCGCGGAACAGCGGCTGCTTTTTTGTGTGCTGCCAGCGGTTTATGCCTGATTCCCACTTCGACCCACCATAGCTGTTATGAGAAGGAGGAAACGGTGATAAAACAAGTAGGGAGGTGTTTTTTCCGTTTTCTTACATGGGTATGCGCCCCACTTGGAGTGGGAAAATGGTGTCCTGCATGGCAAAAGCAATTTTCGAACATACGTTCGAAAATTGCAAAAACATATAAATTAGCTAATTTTACCCCTTGGTATTCCGCAAAAAAATACAGTATAGGACTTGCAATCTGAAAGCAATATGGGTATAATGGAGTCAAGGTGGTGAGAAGTGGGGCAAAGTGTCACAGAGTCCACCAAAATGAAAGCGTGGTGTGATTCCGGTGAAGGGCGAGTATAAGCATTCCATTGACGCCAAGGGGCGTCTGGCGATGCCGGCTAAACTGCGCGAGGCGCTGGGAGAACACTTCACTGTGACCAAAGGACTGGACGGATGTCTGGCAGTCTACCCGGAAAAAGAATGGGAAGCGCTGGAGGATCGCATCCGCAGCCTTGGCAACGGCGAAAAGGCCCGCCGTGTCAAGCGGTACTATTTTGCCAATGCGTTCGATGCCCAGCTGGATGCGCAGGGGCGTATCCTGATCCCCGCGAATCTGCGGGAATTTGCTGATTTGCAGAAGGATGTTGTTGTAATCGGGCAGCTCGATCACGCAGAGATCTGGAACAGTGAAAAATGGCGTGCTTACAACGAGGAGATCGATGCGGAAAGCATCGCTGCCGACGTTGACGATATTGATTTTTAAGAACAGAGCAGGAGGGAACCAATGGAATTTCATCACGTGTCCATCCTGCTCAAGCCTTGTTTGGAGGCATTGCAGATCAAGCCGGACGGCGTGTATGTCGATGCGACGACCGGCGGCGCAGGCCACTCGCTCCGCATTGCGGAGCGTTTGCATGATACCGGCCGCCTGATCTGCATCGACCGGGATGACGAAGCGCTGGAAAATGCAAAAGACCGGCTGCGTGCAGTGTGGCAGCGTGTTACGCCGGTCAAAAGCGATTTCCGTGCGATCGACAAGGTGCTGGCCGGACAGGGGCTGTCCGGTGCGGACGGAATTTTGTTTGATTTAGGCGTCTCCTCGCCGCAGCTCGACCATGCGGAACGCGGGTTTTCCTACATGAAGGACGCACCGCTTGATATGCGTATGGATCGTTCGCAGCGTCTGAGCGCCTACGAAGTGGTAAACGGCTGGAGCAGGGAAGAACTGCGCCGTATTTTGTTTGAATACGGTGAGGAACGCTATGCGCCGCTGATTGCCGCCGCGATTGAGCGGGAACGGGAAAAAAAGCCGATTGAGACCACGTTAGAGTTGGTTGATATCATCCGAGGTGCAATGCCGGCCAAGGCATTGCGGGAAAAACAGCATCCGGCCAAACGCAGCTTTCAGGCGATCCGCATTGCGGTAAATGATGAGTTGGGCGCGGTGCGCGAAGCAATGGAAAAGGCAATCGACTGCCTTAACCCCGGCGGACGGCTGGCAGTTATCACCTTCCACAGTCTGGAGGATCGGATCGTAAAAGCGGCTTTTCAGCAGGCAGCGCAGGGCTGCACCTGCCCGAAGGATTTTCCGGTTTGCGTATGCGGCAAAAAGCCGAAAGTACGGCTGACACCGCGCAAGCCGATTCTGCCGGATGAGGCGGAGATTACAGAAAATCCGCGGGCGCGCAGTGCAAAACTGCGTGTGTGCGAAAAATTATAAGCAGCAATTTGGGAGAAAGGAAATACAATGATGACTGCAAGCAGGGAAAGCGTAGCGTATAAACAGTATGAAGAGCGTTTCCCGGTCAAAACACAGCAGGAACGCAGCTTGCGCGAGGTTCCTACGCCGCGGCGCCGCAAAAAGGCGGGGGTGCGGCCGAGCTTTGCTGCTTGTCTGGTTATTTTGGCAGTCACGGCGGTGTATATCCTGTTTTGCCAGATGCAGCTGACACAGCTTACCACAGAGGTGAGCCGCAAGAATGATGCGCTCAGCGAGCTGACATCGGAAAACGTTTCGCTGACGACCAAAAAGATGAACAGCATGGATATGGAAGAGGTAGAAAATTACGCGGTCAATCGTCTGGGAATGGTAAAGATGGACAACTCCCAGATCGAGTATGTCGAGCTGACCAATCCGGATACGGTTACAGTAGCAAACAGCGGAATATCGCTGGATGCGTTGTTTGCGGGCTTGGCGCGCAGCTTTTCTGCAATCGTGGAATATATCCGGTAAGGGAATGAATAGGATGCGTACAGGGGAGTGAGAGGTGGAAACTTCTGACTCCTTACGCTTTTTTATGACAGAAAACGTCCGTTTCATGGAGGGACAGAGCATATATGGAAGCAAAAGGACCCAATAATCGAATGCGTTCCCGCATCAATGTGCTGACACTGGCTTTTATTGCGTTGGGGTTTGGACTGGTCGGCATCCGTCTATTGTACATGCAGGTATTTCACCGGGACTTTTATGTGCAGGAGGCAACCTCGCTGCAAACGCGTGATACGTTTATCACGCCGAACCGTGGTGTGATTTACGATGCAAATATGCAGGTGCTGGCGGAATCCGCAGAGGTCGAGCGCATTACGATTTCGCCTAAGGCAGTGGTCGATCAAAACAAAACCGCATCTGCGGAGGAGCAGCAGCAGACGCTGGCGACGATCCTGTCGCAGAAGCTCAAGATCGATTACGATGAGGTGATGCACAAGATAGAACAGACCGATACGGAATATCAGATCATTGCGGAAAAGGTGGATAAAGACATCGCCAAGGAATTATATGCCGAGCTGGAAAAAGCGGGCTGCACCGGCGTATATCCGGAAGCGGATACCAAGCGGTATTATCAGCACGGCGCATTCCTGTCCTCGGTGCTGGGTTATATCAACAGCGAAAATAACGGCGCGGCCGGGTTGGAAATGCAGTATAACGATGAGCTTTCCGGCACGGCGGGACGGGTGGTGCGTTTGCAGAATGCAAAGAATATCGATATGACCCCGGAGACCGAGCAGAACATCCCCGCAACGGACGGCAATTCGCTGGTGCTGACGATTGACAGTGACATCCAGAACTATCTGGAAAAGCATCTGGAGACGGCGCTGGCGGATAATCCGGACGCGCGTGACGGCGTTTCCGGTATTGTGATGAACGTTAAGACCGGAGAAGTGCTGGGCATGGCCAATCTGCCGGACTTTGACCCGAATGATTCCTACCGTCTGATGAATGAACGCTACATCAACGAACTGCGTGAAAATGTCGCAAAAATTCTGGAGGAAAAGGGGATCAGTGAAACGATCCCGGATAAATGGTATCAGGAGGGCGGTCTGTCCAACCTGCCGAAGAGCATGCAGGAGAATGAGGATCTCGTCAAAAAGCTGGGGAATGCCCGCGCTAATATTTTATACAAAACGTGGAATAATCCGGTTGTCAGTTCCAACTATGAGCCGGGTTCTACCTTTAAGCTGCTGACCGTTGCCTCGGCCTATGAGCTGGGTGTGGCGCATGCGGAGGATACCTATACCTGCGGCGGCTCGCTACAGGTGGAAAACTGGACGATTAAATGCCACAATACCAGCGGCCACGGCACGCAGACGCTGACCGAAGCGCTGATGAATTCGTGTAACGTGGCGATGATGCAGATCGGTGCGAAAACCGGTTTGGAACGCTTTTATCAGTTTACCAAAGCGTTTGGTATGGTGGAGCAGACCGGTATCGACTTGCCGGGCGAATCCAAGGGTCAGTTCCCGGATCCGGATTCGGACAAATGGAATGAAGTCTCTCTGGCAACAGCCTCGTTCGGCCAGCGCTTTACCGTTACTCCGCTGCAGGAACTGAACATGGTTTGTGCAATCGTGGATGACGGCAAGCTGAAAAAGCCCTATGTTGTCAAAGAGATATTGAACCGGGACGGCTCGGTCAAATCGACAAAGCAGACCGAAGTGGTGCGTCAGGTTATTTCGGAGGACACTTCGGCTTATATGCGGCAGGCGATGGAAGCCGTCGTTTCGGACGGCACCGGAAAAAACGCTTACGTATCCGGTTATCGCATCGGCGGCAAGACTGCAACCTCGGAGCTGCTGCCCGAAAAGGATGCAGAGGGTAAGACGATCGACACGGAGGACCGCTATACGGCTTCCTTCATTGGCGTAGCGCCGATGGACGATCCGCAGATTGCCGTGTTGGTTGCAATCAACGATTTGCCGGAATCCGCGCCGCATGGCGGTGGTGCGATCGCTGCGCCGGTCGTGGCGCGCATCATGGAGGATGTGCTGCCTTATATCGGCGTAACACCGGTTTATTCGGATGAGGAGAACGACCGCCGTGAGCTGACCGTGCCGGGCGTGATTGGTTCGACCGAGGCGCAGGCGGCCGAAAAGCTGCGCGCAGCGGGCTTGGAATACCGTGTGGTAGGCGACGGCGCAACGGTGACCGATCAGGTGCCGTCCAGCGGTATGCGCATCCCGGCCAGCGGCAAGGTGATTTTGTATATGGGTGAAAGCCGGACGGAGGAACAGGTGGAAGTACCTGATCTGACCGGGTTGACACCGGAGGAATGCCGGTACCGGCTGGAGGAATACGGGCTTTATCTGAAACAGAAGGGCGTAGCTTCGGCACAGGTAACGGGCAACACAACGGCAACACGGCAGAGCCCGGCGCAAGGCACCAAGGTGAGTGTTGGCTCGGTAGTGACCGTGGAATTCTCGGATATGACGGGCGTAAGCGACCGATAGGAGGAAGTTATGAAATTACAGGAGCTGCTGAAGGGTGTTGCGGTGCAGGCGTGCACCGCGGCACAGGAGCTGGATATTCAGGAAGTGCGCTATGATTCACGCGCGGTACAGCCGGGCGATCTGTTTGTGGCGATCCGCGGTTACGCGACCGACGGACACAAGTATATCGGCAAAGCGCTGGAGCAGGGCGCGGCTGCCGTGGTGTGTGAGCAGGCGCCGGAGGGTGTTCCTGCGGTTGTGGTGCCGAATGCGCGCCGTGCACTCGCTGAGATTGCTGCCAACCGCTTCGGGCACCCGGCAGATCATATGGTAATGCTGGGAGTAACCGGCACCAACGGAAAAACCACCACGACCTATCTGGTCAAGCACATGCTGGAGCAGGCAGGGCATAAGGTCGGACTGATCGGCACAAACCAGAATCTCATCGGCAGCGAGGTGATCGAGACCGAGCGCACGACCCCGGAAAGCTATGAGCTGCACGCCCTGTTTGCGCGGATGCGTGACGCGGGCTGCACGCATGTGATCATGGAAGTATCGTCCCACTCCCTTGTATTAGATCGTGTGCACGGGATCCGGTTTGCGGTAGGCGCGTTCACCAACCTGACGCAGGATCATCTGGATTTCCACAAAACGATGGAGGAATACCGCCGCGCTAAGGTGCTGCTGTTTGCGGTAAGCGAGAAGGGCGTGGTCAATCTGGATGATGACGCGGCACAGGCGATGCTGGAGGATGCCGCATGTCCTTGTCTGACCTTTTCCTGTGAAAAGGATGCTGCGGATCTGACGGCAAAAAACATCCAGTTGTATGCGGACGGCGTTTCCTTTTTGGCAAATACCAAGGGGGCGCTGGCGCGTGCCCGTCTGGGTATTCCGGGGCAGTTTTCGGTGGAAAACGCATTGGCTGCGCTGGGGATCGTGCTGCAGCTCGGTATGCCGCTGGAACAGGCGGTGCAGGCGCTTGGCACCGCTTCCGGTGTGAAGGGACGGGTTGAGGTCGTGCCGACCGACACACCGTATACCGTGCTGATCGATTATGCACACTCGCCGGACGGGGTAGAGAATGTGCTGCGCACCGTGCGCGGGTTTGCCAAGGGGCGTGTGATCGCGCTGTTTGGCTGCGGCGGTGACCGCGACCGCACCAAGCGGCCTAAAATGGGACGCATTGCGGCAGAACTGGCCGATTTGTGTGTGGTAACAAGCGATAACCCGCGCACTGAGGAGCCGCAGGCCATCATAGATGATATTCTGACAGGGATGCAGCATATCAAAACGCCGGTGCAGGTGATCGCAGACCGGACGGAGGCGATCCGCTGGGCGCTGGCGCACGCTAAGCCGGATGATGTGATCGTTTTGATGGGCAAGGGACATGAAACCTATCAGGAAGTGGATCATGTCAAGTATCATATGGATGAACGGGAAATCGTTGCGGATTACTTTCAAAATAAGCCGTGACCGGACTGGGATGAGATGAGAAATAACAGAACCAAAATGGGGGACAGTTAACATGGAACGCTTTACGCTCGCACAGGCTGCGGCATGGACAAAAGGAGAGGCAAAAGGCGAAGCAGTGTTGTCTGCGGTGACGACGGATTCGCGGCAGATACCGGAAAACGCCCTGTTTCTGCCGCTTCGGGGAGAACGCTTTGATGCACATGATTTTATCGGCAAGGCGGTCGGCGGCGGTGCGGCGGCGGTGGTCAGCCACCGTGCCAATGAGGATTATCCTGTGCCGGCGCTGTATGTGGAAAATACGGCGCAGGCGCTGCTTGATCTGGCGGGCGGTTATCGGGCGCTGTGCGGCGGCAAGGTGATCGGCGTGACCGGTTCGGTCGGCAAGACGACAACAAAAGAACTGCTGTACGCTGTGGCGGCACAGAAATTCCGCGCACAAAAAACCGAAGGAAATTTGAATAATGAGATCGGGCTGCCGCTGACGCTGCTGCGCATGACACGGGAAACCGAGGTTATGGTGGCTGAGATGGGGATGAATCATTTTGGTGAGATCAGCCGCATGACAGCGGCGGCGCGGCCGGATCTGGCGGTTATCACCAACATCGGCACTTCGCATATCGAATATCTTGGCTCACGCGAGGGGATCTGCCGCGCCAAGCTGGAGATACTGGAAGGCCTGCGCGAAGGCGGCACTGCTGTACTCTGCGGGGATGAGCCGCTGCTGTGGGACAAACGCGACACACTTGGATGCCGCGTTGTAACCTACGGATTGGAAAATCCGGCGTGCGACCTAACCGCACACTTGCATAACGACGGTACATTTGATATAGTAAATAACAGCCTGCAGGCGGATACGCTGTCTGTCGGTGCGGGATTTACGGCAAAACTCAGTATTCCGGGGGCGCATAATGTGCTAAATGCGCTTGCGGCGGCGGCAGTCGGCCTGCTGCTCGGCGAAACGCCCGCTCAGATCGCAGCCGGTCTGGCCAGCTATCAGGCAAGCGGTATGCGGCAGAATATTTATGAGCAGAACGGCTATGAGATTTATGCCGACTGTTATAATGCCAGCCCGGATGCTATGGAGGCGACGCTTGCTGTATTGGGAACGATGTCACCCGGCGGAAGGCGGTTTGCCGTGCTCGGCTCCATGCTTGAGTTGGGTGCATATGCGGAAGAGGGCCATCGGCGCGCAGGGCGCGCCGCGGCGCAGTATGCGGATGCGCTGTATGCGTACGGTCCGGATGCGGCGGCGATGGTGGCCGGTGCACGGGCAGGCGGTATGGAGCATGCGTGGGCATTTGACGATCAGGCTGCATTGGCGGCTGCACTGCAGCAGGATGCGAAAAAGGGCGATGCGCTGCTGTTTAAGGGCAGCCGCGGTATGCGGATGGAGCGTGCGCTCGCTTTGTTCTTAGGGGAGGACGTGGAAGAATGAATCAGGCTTTGATGGTTTGTGCGATCGCGTTTGTGATCACGGCGGCAATCGGCCCGGCGGTGATCCGCTATCTGCGCAAGATGAAGTTCGGGCAGAAGATTTTGGAGATCGGGCCGAAATGGCATATGAATAAGCAGAATATCCCGACGATGGGCGGATTTATGTTCATCATCGGTATTGCCGCAGCGGTGTTGGCGGGCAATCTGCTGGCGGGAGGGCTGTCGGTCTCCTCACTTGCGATCCTTGGGCTGTCGGTGGCATACGGCGCGGTCGGTCTGGTGGATGACTATGCTAAGATCAAGAAAAAGGAAAACGCCGGCCTGACGCCCAAGCAGAAGCTGGTGCTGCAGATTTTGGTAGCGGGCGCGTTTATTCTGGTACTCTTTTTGAATTCGGACGGAATGCCGCAGCTTTGGATTCCGTTTACCGATATTACGTTCAGCTGGCCGTGGCCGCTGTACATTATCTTTGCCGCATTTGTGATCGTGGGTGCTGATAACGCTGTTAATCTGACGGACGGGATCGATGGGCTGGCTGCCGGTGTTACGCTGCCGGTCGCAGTCTTTTTCGTATTCGTCGGGATGGCACGCAGCGATATGGGCGTGATGATCTTTGCGGCAGCGCTGGCCGGTGCGCTGGCAGCGTTTTTGATTTATAACTTTAACCCGGCCAAGGTGTTTATGGGCGATACCGGATCGCTGTTTCTCGGCGGTGCGGTGGCCGGGCTGGCCTTTGCGTGTGATATGCCGCTGATCCTGCTGCTGGTGGGTCTGATCTATATCATTGAAACGCTTTCGGTCATCCTGCAGGTGACTTATTTTAAGGCAACGGGCGGTAAGCGCCTGTTCAAAATGGCGCCGATCCACCATCACTTTGAGATGTGCGGCTGGGGCGAGAAAAAAATTGTATTGATTTTTTCCGGCGTGACAGCGCTGCTGTGTCTGGTGGCGTATTTCTGTGCGCTGATGCCGAATTTATAAGCGGCGGTGCCCGGCATCAGGTGACGCCGTCTTAACTCTTGATGATCCTTTTGGAGGTATCCCTTTTTATGGCTTCGACAAAAAGACAGCCGCGCCCGCAGCGTCGTGCGGCGCCGCAGCATTATCCGGTGCCGCGGTATCCGGGTGAGCTGGCGCCGCGCGGTGAACGTCTGCCGGCGCAGGCGCCCATGCCGCCGGCTGCGCCGCGATCCCATGCGAGGCCGCGGGTGCGTGCCCATGCGTGGGATGCAGGCGTGTTTTTTTCCGTGGTTCTGCTGCTGTGCATCGGTTTGATCGCACTGTTCTCGGCAAGTTATACCAATGCAATGTTTTATCACGGCAGCGCAACTCATTTTATCACCCGGCAGGGGATGTGGGCCGGTATCGGTTTGATTGCGATGATCGTGATCTCCAAAATACCGTATAAGGTATACGCACGGTTTCAGCAGCCGATCATGTGGGTGTCGCTGATCCTGCTGGTGCTGGTTATCACACCGTTGGGTACCGCATCCAAGGGCGCACAGCGGTGGTTGTTCGGGTTTCAGCCGTCCGAATTGGCAAAAATCGCAGTCATTATCTGTTTTGCCTCTTGGGTTGCGCGCGATCCCAAGAGCGTGCGCAGCATCCGTACGATGATCCGGCCGTACGGCCTGCTGCTGGTTGCTTATATCGGCTTGCTGGCGATGGAACCGCACACGTCGGCTATGATGATCATTTGCGGCATCGGTGTAATCATTCTGATTGCCGGCGGTATGCGCCTGTGGTATTTTGGGCCGATCATAGTGCTCGGTGCAGCAACATTGACTGGATTTTATTTTGCGTTCGAACATGTGCAGGAGCGTTTTGCGGTTTGGCTCAATCCCTTTGCCAACCTGAGGGAAGAAGGCTGGCAGGGCGCAATGAGTCAGATCGCAATCGGTTCGGGCGGACTGTTCGGGCTGGGGCTGGGACAGGGGCGACAGAAGCATCTGTACCTGCCTGAGCCGCAGAATGACTTTATCTTTTCCTCATGGTGTGAGGAAATGGGGCTTATCGGTGCGCTCATTGTGATCGCACTGTTTGCCTATCTGATTTACCGCGGGTTTCGCGTGGCGCGCGCCGCGCCGGATAAATTCAGCTGCCTGCTGGCGACCGGCATTACGGCAAAGCTGGCGGTTCAGACGCTGATGAATTTGTTTGTCGTTACCGGGATTATACCGGTAACGGGTGCAAGCCTGCCGTTTTTCAGCTACGGCGGCACGGCACTGCTGATGCAGCTTGGTGAAATGGGTATCTTGCTGAATATTTCCCGCTATATGCGTGTGGATATGCGGCAGGCGGAATGAGGAGAAGCGATGATGACAACAGGGCCGGTCTGGTTTGGCTGCGCCCTGCGCAGAGCAGGAAGGGGAGGACAGGTTGAAACTGTATATCACAGGCGGCGGCACGGGCGGCCATGTTACGCCGGGGATTGCGATTGCCCGCTATTTTGAGCACAAGCATCCGGATACGGTTGTTCGGTTCGCCGGATCGGCGCGCGGTATTGAAAATAAGCTCGTTCCGCGTGAGGGGTATCCGCTGGATACGATTGAGATCATCGGCTTATCGCGTTCGGTCAGCCCGAAGGGGCTGGCGCACAACCTGAAAGCGGCGAAGCTCGCGGTTTCGGCAGTCGGCAAGGCGAAAAAACTGCTTGCGCAGGCCCGGCCGGACTGTGTAATCGGCTGCGGCGGGTATGCATCGTTTGCCGTGGTGCGTGCGGCACAGCAGATGGGGATCCCGACTGTGCTGTTGGAGGTCAATGCACTGCCCGGCAAGGTGACCAAAATGCTTGCAAAAAAAGCGGACCGTGTGCTGGTATGTTTTGAGCAGGCGCGGGAGATCCTGGGCGGGGGTGACAAGATCGTGCTGACCGGCGCCCCGGTGCGTGGAGAGATTTTGGCGGCGGATCGTGCGGCGGCACGCGCTCGGTTCGGGCTGGGTGAAGCGGATCAGCTTGTTGTTTCTTTCTGGGGCTCGATGGGTGCGAAGTATATGAACGAGCATATGGCAGGTACGCTGGCGCTCGAGTGCAAAAACAACGTATCCTACCATCACGTGCATGCTACCGGCGCGGCAGCGCGGGAATGGCTGCCTAAAATGGCGGAGGAGCAGGGCGCGGAACTGGCTGCGCATCCTAATATTTTAATTACGGAGTATATTTACGATATGGCAGACCGGTTGGCGGCGGCCGATCTGGTTGTATGCCGGGCGGGTGCCGCTACGATGGGCGAATTGTGTCTGCTCGGCCGTCCTGCGCTGCTGGTGCCCTCGCCGTTTGTGGCGGAGAATCATCAGGAGAAGAATGCCCGCGCTTTGGAGGCAGCCGGCGGCTGCCGTGTTCTGCTGGAAAAGGATGCTTCACCGCAGGCATTGTATGATGCCATCGGCGAGATGCTGTCCGACCGGGAAGCACTGCGGTGTATGGGACGAGCAGCAACTGCACTGGCTGCGCCGGATGCCGGTGAAAAGATCTATCGGGAGATACTTTCTGCGGTTGAACAGCATCAAAACAAACGGTAAAGGGGCGCTGGCATGAAACGCACAACGCGAAAACAAGGGCTGCCGGCACAGCAGCGCCGCCGTGGACACCGGCGGCAGCGGCTGTTCCACATGGTGGGGAGAATTTTGTTCCTCGGTGTGCTGCTCGCAGCTGCTGTGCTGGCACTGACCGTATTTTTCAAAGTGGAAACGATTTCAGTTGAAGGCGCGGCGCGGTATACGCCGGAAGAGATTGTGGCTGGGCTGGATGTCAAGCAGGGTGATAACCTGTATTTGTGGAATAAGGTGAAGGTTTCGGAGGAACTGCTGACGGAGTTTCCGTACTTGGAGAGCGTACAGATCCGCCGGCATTTGCCGAATGCGCTGATCGTTACCGTGACGGAATGCCGTCCGGCGGTGGCTGCTGCATCAGAAGGCGGCTTTACGTATGTGAGCAAACAGGGGAAAGTGCTGGAGCGTGCCGTGTCAGACGGTGGCTTACCGACGGTTACAGGGGTGCCGATAGAAACACAGCCGGGGCAGATGATCCGACCGGCAGAGGACGCTTACACGGATGCTCTGCTGGAGGTTTTGCAAACTTTGGATGCGGGCGGGATGTTAGATGAGATGCGTTTTATCAATTTGCAGGATCTGACTGATGTCCGTATCGGTCTGGAAGGGCGGTTTGATATTCGTATTGGCACTTTAGATGTATTGGCGCATCGCTTGCGCTTTGCAAAAGCGGTAATCGACGAGCGGCTGTCACCGTCTGATGTGGGACGTCTGTACTGGGATCAGCAGAACCGGATGCATTATGTGCCGGATACCGTGGAAAATGTTGCGAAATCTGCAACCGGAGCAAATAATGCATCTTCTCCGTTGGTCAGTGAGCAGGATTTGGAACAGGCCGGCGGAACAGACAAAGCAGAGAAGGATACGGACGGTGGTGAAGCCGGCGCAGAGGAAGCTGGTACGCAGGAGGACGGTACTAATCCGGAAGAGGACGGCGCAGGCGCTGAACCGTAGAAGCTGTGGGTTTATGGTGGCTGAAAAGTCGAAAAAAACGCCAAAATCCGTTTGGAATGCTTTTATTCCTGCGGGAAGGCGCGTGGTTGAGATGCTGCTTTGGTAGAAAGCCACAGAAAAACAAAAGATTTTTTTAAGGAATTCACTAATTTCTGTTGCAAAACAGGATGAATAGAGGTAAAATTAAAACAATAGGGGTTGTCTGCCTGTAACGGACAGAGAACAGCCCTGCGTACGAAGAACGTGTAAGAAAATCTGAACGATTCTTGATCATAAAACGGAGGATGGCAACAATGGGTTTTGAGTTTGAACAGGGCTTGGATAATGTAGTAAATATCAAAGTCATCGGTGTAGGCGGCGGCGGCGGCAATGCGGTCAACCGCATGGTTGAAAGCGGCGTACAGGGCGTTGATTTTGTCTCGGTCAATACGGATATGCAGGCGCTGAACTTCTCGCAGGCCGGCACCAAGATCCAAATCGGCGAAAAGCTGACCAAGGGTCAGGGCGCAGGCGCTAACCCGGAGATCGGCCGTAAAGCAGCGGAGGAAAGCAAGGAACAGATTGCAGCAGCGCTGCAGAATACCAACATGGTATTTATCACCGCCGGCATGGGCGGCGGTACCGGCACCGGTGCGGCGCCGGTTGTTGCGCAGATCGCCCGTGAAATGGGCATCCTGACAGTTGGTGTTGTAACCCGTCCGTTTGCGTTTGAAGGTAAGAAGCGTCTGGAGCAGGCGCTTGGCGGCATCGATGAACTGAATAAAAATGTTGACTCGCTGGTTATCATCCCGAATGAGCGCCTGAAGTACGTATCGGAGCAGAAGATCACCTTCAAGAACGCATTTGAAATTGCGGATGGTGTACTGCGGCAGGCTGTTGCAAATATTTCTGAGCTGATCACGGTGCCGGGGTTCATTAACCTGGACTTTGCAGACGTGACCTCGGTAATGAAGGATGCAGGCTTTGCACATATCGGTACCGGCCGCGCAGCCGGAAAGGATAAAGCGGCGGAAGCGGCTCGTATGGCCATTTCCAGCCCGCTGCTCGAAACCTCGATCGATATGGCGCATGGTGTTATTGTTTCGGTTATCGGGTCGGACGATATCGGTCTGGATGAAGTCGAAACGGCAGCTACCATGGTGCAGCAGGCGGCTCACCCGGATGCACATATCATCTTCGGTGCATTCATTGATGATACGATGGATGACGAGATCCGCGTGGTGGTTATTGCAACCGGCTTTGACAATGTGCCGAACTCCGCCAAGCTGAATATGGAAGACAAGAAGAGCGAACCGGCAACCTCTACCGGTCTGTTCACCGAAGCTTCCACTGCTGCGGCAGAGGAGAAGGCTGCACCGTCGCAGCCCAAGTCCGCCGAACTGGGTTCGGATGATGCGGCGTTTGATGTGCTGATGCGTATTTTTGACAAGGATCACCGCTGATAATGCTGAATACATTGATATAACCAAAAACAGCCCTGAAAAGGGCTGTTTTGGTCTGAATATACCATGTAAATTTCTTGTAAAGGGAGTGAGGTCATCGTGAGTGGAGACCCTCGAAGTAGCACAAAATTAAACACCCACGGTGGCACCACTTTGTGATGCCGCCGTAGAAAGGCGGTAGAAAATGGTAGAGTTTTATAAGACGGTCGACGGCCGTGTGACTGAGATCAGTGAATTTGCAGAGGGCTGCTGGGTCAATATGGTGCATCCCAGTTCGGATGAGCTGGAGACGATCGCACGGGCGGCACGTGTAGAGGAAGAATTTGTTCGGGCAGCGCTTGACCCGGAGGAAAGCTCCCGTATTGAAACCGAGGATGATCAGCTGCTGATGATTGTGGACATCCCGATGGTGGAAAAAAACTCGGTGGAAGATGGCGGGCAGATGTTCAGCACACTGCCGATGGGCATTATCGTAGGACAGAACGCTGTTATTACGGTGTGTCTGGAGGACAGCATTATCCTGCGTTCGATTGCGGAGGGAGCAGTTAAAGGTGTGCATACGGCGCTGCGAACCCGTTTTGTGTTTCAGATTCTGCTGCGTGTAGCGGGACGGTTTTTGAAAAACCTGCGTATGATTGAGCGGGACTTTACACGGATCGAAAAGCGGCTGTATGATTCTCTCAAGAACGAAGAACTGATCCAACTGCTGGGACTGAGCAAATCGCTGGTTTACTTTTCCGCATCGCTCAAAGGCAATGAAGTGACGATGGAAAAGGTGCTGCGCGGACGTGTGCTCAAGCTGTATGAGGATGACCGCGATATTCTGGAGGATGCGCTGATCGAGATCAGGCAGGCGATCGAGATGGCGGGTATTTATTCGAGCATCTTGTCCGGCACCATGGATGCCTATGCGTCGGTCGTATCTAACAACCTAAACATTATCATGAAGGTGCTCACGGTATTGACCATCATCATGACCATTCCGAATATCATCTTTGGTTTTTATGGAATGAATATCGAGGGCGGGATCCCGGGACAGTGGTTCTGGTGGGTACCGTTGATTATTTCGGCCTGTGCCTGCTTCTTTGCATGGTATATGCTGAAAAAGAAAAATCTGGACTGAAAAAGCGCCGCGTTTACGGCGCTTTTTCCATCTTGCCCAAGGGGAAAAACACGCGAGACTGAAGAACAGTGTGAAAGCCACCGGCAAAAGCACGGAGAAAAGTTCAGGGGACGCTGTGCAGCGTCCCTTGTGACTACTTATTAAGCGTTTTGTTTTTCGGCAGGTTGCATTTTGCCGGATACAGGCGGAAGGACATGTGAAAAGGTCAGGCATATTCCCATCTTACGCAAATAGATACGGTTATATATGCGTGGCCTTGCGGATGACCATATGGTTCAGATTGTGCCGGATGCCCTAGTTATGGCGCATGGTTCATGCGCTAAGTCGAAAATTAAGGATTTCCTTCGGATTTATTTGATTATTCATGCTATAATGCAGCATGGATAACGCAGAAGTGTGACAAAAAACAGTGATGAAAATAAAAGAAAAAAACCGGGTTTTTTCGTGAAAACAGAGAAAATTGTAAATGAAAGGTGAATGAACAATGAAAAGTTATTGCATAAAACAGGAATAGTGCTATGATAGTACAGGGCTGAATTAAAAGGAACTGTTTGGTACAGTGAGGGAAGAGAAGAGGGTATGCAATGCTTCGTTTTTTAGAGAGCTTACAATTTGTACTGTTTATCTTTTTTACGGCGGCCTACTCCTATCAGATTTTTTACTTGATTGTAGGCATGGTAGCAAAAGCACGGCATGGCCGACAGGATGCGGCACTGCACCGTTACGCAGTGGTGATTGCCGCCCGCAACGAATCGGCGGTGATCAGCAATCTGATTGGCTGTTTGAAAAAACAGGATTATCCGGCAGAACTGCTTGATATCTTTGTAATTGCGGATAACTGTACGGATGATACGGCGGCGGTTTCGCGCCGCGCCGGTGCGATCGTATACGAGCGTTTTAATAAAGTGCAGGTCGGCAAGGGCTATGCGCTGGATTATCTGTTCCGGCATATTTTTGAAGATTACGGCGAGCAGACCTATGATGGATTCTTTGTCTTTGACGCGGACAACCGGGTTGATCCGGGATTTGTGCGCGAAATGAACAAGATGTACGACACCGGCGAATATGCCGCCCTGACCAGCTACCGTAATTCGCAGAATTTCTGCGACAACTGGATCTCGGCAGGCTACGCCTTGTGGTTTCTGCGGGAGTCGCGTTTCCTCAACCAGCCGCGTACCAAGCTGGGCGTGAACTGCGCGGTTTCGGGTACGGGCTTTCTGGTAGCCGGTGATGTGATTCGTGAGGAGGGTGGCTGGCCGTATCATCTGCTGACGGAGGATATCGAATTTTCGATCGTCTGCGCAGCGCGCGGCCGCAAAATCGGCTATTGCAGCACGGCTGTGATTTATGATGAGCAGCCGGTCAAATTCCGCCAGTCGTGGGATCAGCGCCTGCGTTGGAGCAAGGGCTTTTATCAGGTAGATGCCAAGTATACCGGTTCGCTGCTGCGGGGCACGCTGCAGGGAGGGCGTAAGGGTTTTTCCTGCTATGATATGCTGATGACCGTGGCGCCCTGCAATTTGATTACAATCGGTGTGCTGCTGCTTTCTCTGTTTCTGTGTGTGAGCAGCCTGTCGCAGCCGGCCTTTATTACATATCGTGTCCTGCGCATGCTGGGATGGATTTTGTGGACTACGCTCAAGGGGATCTGGTTCAGCCTGTTCCTGTTCGGTGCTTTTACGATGATTGCCGAATGGAAACAGATCGAAGGCGCGGCATGGAAAAAGGTGATGTATGTATTTACCTTCCCGCTGTTTATGCTGACCTATATTCCGATTTCGCTTGCTGCATTGGTCGGCAAGGTGGAGTGGAAGCCGATCCACCATGGCATGGCTTCCAAGGCGCAGAATGAGCGTGAAAAAGCATAATATAATAAAAACCGTCCGTCGGAATATTCGTTCCGACGGACGGTTTTGCATGCTTACTCGATTGGGTGGGGGCGGCCGCCTTCGTATAGTTCGCGGCGGATCGCGGCAAACATACGCTCGGCCATATCCAGATAGCGCCGGATCTCCATTTCATCAATATCGAACGGCAGGTCGGTCGGATAGCGCGTTTCGATATACAGGTCATTGAGTGCTGCACTCTCGTCCAAATATTCTGAAAATACTTCAGGATCGAGGCGGATGGCCTGCCGGCACAGGTAGGTCAGGTTATGGCCGTCGAAATGGCGGCCGGTCCGGTAGAGCAGATAGCCCTTGAGCGCTTTTTCAATCGCCTGCTGGCAATGGAATGCGATGTTGTACACATCGCCGCCATAGGTCAGCAGCAGGCGGGCACATTGCAGGTCGCACAGGGCTTTATCCAGCCACTTATAGTAGAAATGGCTGTCGGATGCGCCTTTACGTTTGCGGCTCATAAACTACCTGACCTTTCCGGGCGATCCATGCTGCATAGGTCGTGCTGTCGGTCAGCAGACCGTCCCATTCTTCCTCGGTGTATACGTTCAGGTTGATCGGCAGTTCTGCGGATAGCGCCAGATGAAGCTGAGGGCGCAGGCGGCGGCAGTCCGTGCCATTTGGTACGATGATGCACAGGCTGAGCGCTTTGAGCTTGCCTGTGGCCATCGTGCGCTTTTCGGCAA
This sequence comes from Agathobaculum desmolans ATCC 43058, assembly GCF_000701665.1. GTDB lineage: Bacteria > Bacillota > Clostridia > Oscillospirales > Butyricicoccaceae > Agathobaculum > Agathobaculum desmolans. The sequence continues at coordinate 45,839 of NZ_JNJN01000016.1, forward strand.
ACAGAATGATTTTGCGTGGTTGGCAGACTTGCAGAATATCAGCTACGGCCTGACGGATCAGATCGGTCACAGTGCGGTCACCTCCTGCGGTTCCATGGGCGACAGTGTCGCCAGCGCCTCAAAATGCGGTGTACCGTCCACTTCGCCGCGGACGTAGCGCGCACCGTCCTGTGTGCCGCACAACAGCGAAAGCTGCTCGCCGAATGCGGTTTCAGCGGTGTAATTGACCTGTAGGGAGGAGACAAAACCCGGCTGCCGCTGTAAATCGAGTGCATCCGAAATCAATTCGACGACGCGCACATTGTTGACGTGGTTATTGATATCCAGATCGGAATACATCACGGGATGGATATGGTGCGGGCGCACGGTATCGCATGTGATTTTCGGCAGCGGCTTGAACAGCTCGCCGCGTGCGGTATGCAGATATCCTTCCGGCAGGGGAAGCAGGCTGGGACGCAGGATATGGTGTGTGGCGGGATCGAGTGTGACCCACATGGACTGCGCTTCGCCAACCGGCTGTTCATCGGCGAAAAACGTGAAGCAGCGATACCAGCTTACCCCGCGGATGCCCGGACACCAGGTTTCGCAGCGGATGCGCTCGTAAGGGCGCAGCGGGCGCGTCAACTGTGCGCGCATCCGGGACAGCACCCAGATGATCTGCAGTTCCTGCGGACCGAGGTGGAGCGCTTCTGCATGTACGGTAGCGGCATCCTGCATGATATACCACAAAAAGGACGGTTTTGCGATGCCGCGGTTATCAATATAACTGTGGTTGATTTCGTATTCACGGGACAGAAGATCGGACACAGGGGATACGCCTCCTTTAAGCGTTTAATAAAACAAGCTGATAATGAAGCGGGAGATCAGGTCAAGCATGGTGGTCTGCTTACCGATATCAGCCGGGGGCATGGCGGAATCCTGCTTTGCAGGCTGATAGTGTTCGGCAAGCATCGTATCGCCGTTCGGGATATCACATAAAGAGGTGTAGCTGAAAAACACCTCGCCCTGCACATCGATGCTGCTGTCCAGCATGGCAAGCTGACGCTTTAGCTCTGCGGTGCCGTACCAGATATCACCGGCCTCGGCCTCTGCTGCACGATATGCGCCAATGCCGATATACAGTGCTACATCGCTCATGGCGACTGCGTCCTGCCACCAGTCGAGCAGCACAGCGAAATCTGCGATTTCATAGCCGATCGGCCAATACAGTTGGGGACAGATATAGTCCACGGTGCCCTGATGGATCCAATGGAGTGAGTCGCAGTAGATTTCGCGGTAAGCAGAACGACCCTGTGTGTCGCTTCCCTTGGGGTTATCTTCCCGGTTATCCCAGATCCCGGCGGGACTGACACCGAAAGAAATTTCCGGACGGATCGCGTGCAGTGTTTCGTCAAGTGTGGCGATCAACCGGTTCACATTGTCACGCCGCCAATCACCGATATCTTCAAAACTGCTGCCGTAGCGCGCAAACGCTTCCGCGTCGCTGAATGCCTGCCCCGGGTAAAAATAGTCATCCAGATGGATACCGTCGACTTCGTAGTTTTTAACGATCTCCGCTGCGCCGTCCACCACGAGATGCTGCACCGCGGGCAGGCCGGGGTTAAAGTAGTAGTTTTCCTCATACTGCACGGTCCATTCCGGATGGAGCTTGGCAGGGCTGTCGGCAGGCAGGGTATCCCATTCGCTCTCCCCGTTTTTGGTGATGCGGTAGGGATTGATCCATGCATGCAGCTGCAGGCCGCGGCGGTGCGCCTCCTCAACCCAATAGGCAAGGGGATCAAACGATCCATCCGGCGGCTGTCCCGGAGTGCCGCTGATATAGCGGCTCCACGGGAAGTAAGCGGAGGAATACAAAGCATCCGCCGAAGGGCGTACCTGCAGGAAGACGGCGTTCAGTCCCATGTCCCTGACATGGTCAAGGATGGTGTCGGCTTCGGCTTTCAAGGCATCCGCATCCAGTCCCGGACGGGAGGGGTAGTCAATATTATATACGCTGGATACCCATACGCCGCGCAGCCCGTCCTGTGCGGTCTGGGTCGCGCCGGCCTGCGGAAGCAGTAGGGTGAGTAGCAGCACAATAGAAAGAATACGTTTCCTCAGCATGATGATTCTCCTTTGAAACGCGCTGTTGGAATATAATTATTTTACCATTGCCCCTGATAGAAAGCAAGGATGATTGACAGCGGGACGGATGGATTGTATGTAGGACTACGATATATCTACGACCGTGATGAATGGGATATCTGGTTTGCGGCAACGCCTTACGGCTCGCCGGCCTATCCCGCTAAGACACTCAAAACATGGGCGGCGGAGGAGCAGGCCGATGTGGTGTACAACCTGTGCCTGTTTAACATGACAGGCAGCGGCAACGACCGGTACGGCGTGATCCGCGGGCGCACCTTGCAGTACCTGCGCGCGAAAGACGTAGACTGCGGCTACGGCGGCACGGGCGAGAAGTTGACCGTCAGCCCCGGCAACGTGGTTGCGGGTGTCAAGGTCGCGGTGAAAGACAACGTGGTGCGTCCGCTGGACAAGACCACGCGCCGCAGCCGCAATATGATCGGCGAGCTGGCGGACGGCAGGATCATTGTTGTACAGTCCTCGGACGGCTGCACGGAGGACGAGGTGGCGCACTACGCTACCGGACGGTACACCATCGACCTGCTGCTGGTGCAGGATGCGGGCGGTTCGACGGGCATGTACCGCGCCGGTGACGGCTATCTGTTCGCCCCGGAGCGTGAGGGGGCGAACGGCCGCCCGGTGTGCAGCGTAGTATGTATGAGAAAAAAGAACAAGGAGGGCAAACCGATGGGCAAGAAGAAGGTATTTATCGGCGTCGGTCACGGCGGCAGCGATTCCGGTGCGGTCGGCTATCTGGTGGAGAAAGATGTCAACCTCACGATGGCGCTGGCCTGCCGTGATTTCCTCGCCGCGTATGGCGTGGATGTCCGCATGAGCCGCA